>JBBSEL010000027.1:0-12947 GCA_038239755.1 Chloroflexia bacterium
CCCCAACCCCCAGCCCCCACCCCCCAGCCCCCCTCCTCCGGGAGGTGCGTACCAGCGCCGACGGCAGCACCTGGGGGGATTGGCAGGCGGTCCAGGCCGACGACGTGAGCGACCCTGCCGCCCCACTGACCAGCACCGCCGGGAGCCTCGTGCCGGTGCCGCAGGGAGGCACCGCCGCCCACCAGGTGCAGGTGCGGGTCACCTTGACGCGAGGGAGTGGGGCACCACCCGCGCTGACCGGGCTGCAAGTCGGCTTCATCAACGCGGGCACGGCCACGGCCACCCCGCCGCCGAACCCGACACCGGGGCCGCCGCAATCGGGCGAGTTGCCGCCCCGGCCCGGCATCGTGGCGCGCACCGACTGGGGCAGCCCCGACGGCGCGATCAGCCCGGCCTGGCCCGCGCAGTACCGGCTTGCCCACCATATCATCCTCGATCAGGTGCCCGCCGCGCCGGGCGACACCAATTATGCGGCCCGCGTCCGCGCCCTGTGGTATTACGACGCGAAGATGCGCGGCTGGGGCGATATTGGGTACAATTATCTGGTGGACCCGCAGGGCACCGTCTATGAGGGCCGCGCCGGGGGCAACGACGTGGTGGGCCGCCATAGCTACCCGTTCGACGTGGGCAGCGTGGGCATCGGCCTGCTGGGGGTGTTGACCGACACACCGTCGAGTGGGCTGGTCAACCTGCTGGCCTGGGACACGGCGGAACACAACCTCGCCATCAGCGACACGACGCAGTTCGTCGGCGTGCTGGCCTGCGCCGACACCGTGACTTACACCCGCCCGGCCATCGCCGCCCACGGTGAGTACCAGGGCGTGGGCTGTGGCCGCACGTTCAACCCGGCGGATCGGCCCGGCGCGGTCGGGGGTCCGTTCCTTACCGCCTTGCGCTCGGCCATTGCCGCCAGCGGGCCAGAGTACCGGGTGCGTTTCGTCGATCAGACCACCCCGCCGCAAATGGTCGCGGACACCATTGTCACCACCAGCGTCACCGTGCAGAACCTGGGCAGCGTGATCTGGCCGTTCGACCTGCCCATGCCGGTCCACCTGGCCTACCACTGGGCCAGCGCCGACGGCATCCGCCTGGAAGGGGTGGCCGACGACCTGCGGAACCCCCTGCCGCGTGATATGCACTATGGCGATACCGCCCTGCTCCAGGCCCAGGTGCGCGTGCCGATCACCCCCGGCAACTACCTCTTGCGCTGGGACATGGTCCACGAGTTGAAGACGTGGTTCGAGGACGCGGGCACCTCCTTGCCGCTCACCGTCCCGGTCACGGTCGTGCTGACTGACAGCATCCCACCGACCAGCACTATTGTCGGCCTGCTGCCCATCGTCAACACCCCGCGCTTCCCGGTGGACTGGACCGCCAGTGACCCTGACGGCAGCCCTATCGCCAGCTATGACGTGCAGTACCGGGCCATGCCCGAAGGTGGCTGGGTCGATTGGAAGACCGCCGTCACCACCACCGAGGCGCTGTTCGACGGCGGCACGGGCTATACCTACGCCTTCCGCAGCCGGGCCACCGATGCCGCAGGCAACACCGCCCCCTGGCCGGACAATCCCCAGGCGCTGATCACTGTGGACACAACCCCGCCCACCCTGACCGTGATCAGCCCCACCGACGGCCTCCAGGTGCCCGTCGGCCCCGTCGTCGTGCGCGGCACCATCGACCCCAGCGCGCTGGTGCTGGTCAATGGCCTCCCGGCGACGGTGGTCAGCGGCACATTCACCGCCACCGTCCAGGCCGCCCTGCCTGCGCTGACGATCCGGCTCCAAGCGAGCGACCCGGCAGGGAACACGATCAGCCGGGCGTTGGGCCTCGTGGTCGGCGGCCCGGTGCTGGATATCGCGGCGGACGCGCCGGGGGCCGCGCCGATGATGGAGATGGTCAACCGGGGCATCCTCAGCCCCGACGCGGCCCGCCAGTTTAACCCCGACGGGCGCGTCTCGCGGGCGCAACTGGCGCAGGCATTGGCCGTCGCCTTTGGCTGGAAGCTGCAAACCGACACCAGCCCGCGCTTCAGCGACGTGGGGGCCACCAACCCCCTGCGCGCCGCCATCGAAACCGCCGCCCGCAACGGGGTGATGACCGGGTACAGCGACGGCAAGTTCTACCCCAGCGACCCGGTGGCGCGAGATCAGACGATCAAAGCGATCGTGGCGGCGGCGAAGTGGCCCCTGGTCAGCGGCCCCACCAGCCCCTTCCCCGACGTGCCCCAGACCGACTGGGCCTATCCCACCCTCGAAACCGCCTACCGCCACGGCGTGCTGGGCCCCACCGCCGCCCCCGGTCCCTTCCGCCCCCGCGCCTTCCTCACCCGTGCCGAACTGAGCAGCCTGCTCTACTACGCGCTGGGTGATGTGGCGGCGGGCGGGCGCTAGTCGTTGGCGGTTACCCGGTTACGACAGGCGCTGGGCCGCGAATGGTGGCCCGCGCTGGTCGTGTTGGTCGGCTATGGGGCGCTGATCGCCCTGGTCCTGCGCGCCAACGGCGGCAACCCGCTGGCTTTCGCCCACCTGACCGAGCGCAGCGACGGCCTCCACTACTACCACATCGCCCTCGATCCCTTGGGGGCCTGGCGCACGGTCAACCCCTTCTATTACCAGCGCATCCTCTATCCCGCGTTGGCGGCGTTGGTGGCGCTGGGGCAGCCGGGGGGCGTGCCCTGGGGCCTCGTCGGGGTGAACCTGGCGGCGATTACCGCGCTGACCTACCTGCTGAGCCACATCCTGCGGCGGGCCGGGCGCAGCCCCTGGTGGGCCTTGCTAGTCAGCTTCCACCTCGGCATGTTCATCCCCCTCTATTACGACCTGACCGAGCCGCTCAGCCTGTGCCTGGCCTTAGCGGGCCTCTGGCTGGTGGCGCGGGGGCGCTACGACTGGGGCGGGGGGGTCTTGCTGCTGGCGCTGCTGGCCCGCGAGACGATCCTGGTCGCGGTGCTGGCGCTGTTGGGCTACTGGCTGCTGGAGCGTCGTTTCTCGCTGGTCGTGCGGGCGGGGGCGCTGATGCTGGGGAGCTACGTGCTCTGGCAGGCCCTCGTCTGGGGCTTGACCGGGCACCTGGGAGCCGAGGCCGGGCGGCTGACCTACTCCTGGATCCCTTTTGACCGCGCCTTGCACGACGACCTGGGGGCGGGAGCCGCCGCACCCTGGCCGTTCCTCATCCAGTTGGGTATCCCCGCCGGGCTGTTGCTCGTGGCCGTGCTAACCGGGCGGGGGGCGTGGCGCGGGTTGGCCGGATTGCTGGTGCTGGCCCACATCGTCCTCGTCGCTTACCTGCCCTGGCCGACCACCACCGGGTTCATCCACTACGACCGGTCGGGCCTGGGCTTGCTCCTCAGCGCGCTCTTGCTGGGCGCAGGGCCGCTGGCCCTGCCCGGTCCCCCCCTCACCGGGACCGTGCCGCGCCTGGGCCGCCAGGTGGCCTACGGCGCGGTGGCCCTTTCCACCATCGGCGGATGGGCGCTCCTGCTGGCCCGTGTGCAGGGGCCGTAACCCTCGCCGCTTGCACCCCCGCTCCCGCTTCCCGTCCCGTTTGACCACTTCCAGGCCCCCTCTCTTATGGTATAATAGCGCCCACGATGGGCGCACGAATGGCATGACCACTTTCTTTCTACCTGCCAGGAGGGATGGATCTTGATGGACTCCACAACATCGGTTGGACCGGGCCAGCTAGAACCCGTGACCAGCGGGGGGCCACCGCTGAAAATTCTGTTTATCGCCGCCGAGGTGGCTCCGTTCGCCAAGGTAGGGGGCCTGGCCGACGTGGCGGGGGCGCTGCCCAAAGCGTTGCGGGCGATGGGCCACGATGTGCGGGTGGCGATGCCCAAGTACCAGGTCATTGACGAGGCCAGCTTTGGCCTCCAGACCCGGCTGGCAGCGCTGCCCGTGCCGTTGGGCGATCAGACTATCACCGTGCGGATCGCGGAAGCACCGCTCGACGCCGATCATCCCATCCCGGTCTATTTTATCGACAGCCCACACTATTTTGACCGTCCTGAAGTGTATGCCTATCCCGACGATGACGAGCGCTTTGTCCTCTTCAGCCGGGCGGCGATCGACATGCTGGGGCCGCTGGGCTGGACCCCCGATGTGATCCACTGCAACGACTGGCACACCGGGGTCATCCCCAACTGGCTCCAGACTATTGACCGGCAAGACCCGGTGTTGGGCCAGGCGGCTACCGTCTTTACCATCCATAACATCGCCTACCAGGGCGAATTCGCCTCGCGCCCCCCACCCACCGAGCCAGGCGTTGGGGTGGGGATCAATCCGGCGGCGCGCTTCCTGGCGCTGGCCGGGATGCGCGCCGGGGGGTTGACCCCCTTTGAGCAGCAGGCGCTAGACGGCACAGTCAACCTGATGGGCCGGGGCATCCAGTTTGCCGACGCGGTGAACGCGGTCAGCGAGCAGTATGCCCGCGAGATCATGACCCCCGCCTATGGCGAGAAGCTGGAAAGACTGGTGCGCAGCCGCCACGACCATGTCTTCGGCATCCTCAACGGCATAGATATGGACGTGTTCAACCCGATGACCGACCGCCATATCGCCGCCCGCTACGGCGTGGCCGACCCTGCCGGGAAGGGGGTCAACAAAGCCGGGATCCAGCACGCGATGAACCTGCCGGTGCGCCCCGACGTGCCGCTGATCAGCGCCATCTCGCGCCTGTTCGTCCAGAAGGGCTTCGACATCATGATCCCGGCGCTGGAGGAGGTCTTGCCCGACGTGGATGCCCAGTTCGTCCTCCTGGCGATTGGCGACCCCGGTTATGAGGCGCGCTTCAAGCAGTTGGCCGCCCGCCACCCCGACAAAGTCGCCCTCTCGATCACCTTCGACCCGCCGCTGGCCCAACGCATCTACGCGGGCAGCGACATCTTCCTTATGCCGTCGCGTTTCGAGCCGTGTGGATTGGGCCAGATGATCGCTATGCGCTATGGCACGGTGCCGGTGGTGCGGCGCACGGGTGGGCTGGCCGACACCGTGCAGAACTACGACCCGGCGACGGGTGCGGGCAGCGGCTTCGTCTTCGACCCCTACACGCCTGAGGCGCTGGTGGACGCGATCCGGCGCGCCCTGGCGACCTATGCCGATGCGGCAGCCTGGTCCCGGCTCCGCCTCTATGACTTGGGCCTCGATTGGAGCTGGGAGCGGTCGGCGCACAAATACGTCGCCCTCTACCAGAAGGCGCTGGCCTTCCGCAACGCGGCCTGATCCCGCCCGGTCGGGCACGCAAAACACCCCCGGCGGAACCGATCCGCCGGGGGCGTTTTGTCTGTTGCGCGCTCATTTCTCCGTCCAGGCCGCTTAACGGATGGTACCGAGCATCGGGATCAGGATGTACTGGATCAAGACCAGCGCGGCAATGATCGAGAAATCGATCCCCTGGATGGGGACGATCCGGCTTATGATCTCGCGCAGGGGGGCCAGCACCGGCTCGGTGATGGTCACCAGCAAGCGAGTCCCCGGATCGCGTCCGAGGGGCATAAACCACGACAAGAGGGCGCGGATAAAGATCAGCAGGTTGAACACCGTTAGCACCATGATCAACAACTGGGCCACCGCCCCGATGCTGCTTTGGGCAGCCAGGGTCAGGCTCAGGGGGGTGCTATAGGCCAGGTTTGCAAGGGTGCTATTCATCAAGGTACGTCTCCAGGGTTGCCCCCTGGTAAAGTGGGGGCTGGTTCACTGTTATATACGGTGACCAGCCCCCAGAAGTTGCATCCTCGGTGGGGCGCTTAGGACTCTTCGGTCTCGGCAGCGTCTTCCGCCGATTCCGCCGACGCTTCCGCCTCAGCAGCCTCGTCCGCCGCCTCTTCCTCCGCCGTCACCAACTGGGCCGCGCTGATGTGGACGATCGCCATTTCGGGATCGGTCAGCACTTCCACGTCGCCGGGCAGGGTCAGGTCGCTGACGTGGATCGTCTGGCCGATTTCGGTCAGGCCGCTGATATCCACTTCGATGTTGGAGGGCAGGTGGGTCGGCAGGGCGCGCACATGGAGCGTATCCAGCGTCTGCAAGACCATGCCGTCGTTCTTCGTCGCGGGGGCTTCGCCAACCAGCACCAGGGCCACGTCGGCGGTGATCGGCAAGGTCAGGTTCACTGCTCGGAAGTCCACATGCATCAACTGGTGGGTCACCGGGTGGCGGGTCACTTCCTGCACAAACACGCGGGTTGTCGGGGTGCCGCCCATGTGCAGGTCGATCAGGCTGTTGGCCCCGGCGCGGCGGTAGACCTTCTCGAACTCGCGCCGGTCGATCTGCACCGGCAGCGGCTGCTGCACATGATAGCCATAAACGATGCCGGGCAGAAGGCCCTGGCGCCGTAGCCCTTCTGTCTTTTTACCGATCACTTCGCGGGTAGCGACATCCAAAGAAAAAGTTTGCGACATTGTTTTGCGTTTAACTCCTCGTTCGTCTAGCATCCACATGGCGCGGCGGCTCCGCACCGAATCGGGCGGAACCGCCGTAGCCTGTATGGTAACTTGGTGCCTTACAACAGCGTTTCTTGTGTCGTTGGGTTGAAGGCGTGCATCTTCTCGGCTTTGAAATAGAACGTCGTCTGCTCCCCGGCCTTGGCCTGGGTGCGCGGATCGACGCGGGCGGTAAACTGGGTCCGGCCCACCACGCAGGCGAGATAGACCTCGCTGCCCAGTGGCTCGACCACGTCCACCATCGCCTGGACCATGTCCTCCGGATCGGCGTCGCGGACGAGCGCGGCATCGGCGATGTCTTCGGGGCGCAGCCCCATCATGATCTGGCCGCCGCTACGTGCTTGCGCGCCGATGGAGGCTTCATATGCCTTGGGCACCCGTAGGCGGAAGCCGTCGCCCTTGAGGTAGACCCCTTCGCCCCCGGCTTCGGCGGTCACCGGGAAGAAGTTCATGGCCGGGCTGCCGATAAAGCCCGCGACGAACATGTTCGACGGGTGGTCGTACAGGTTCTGCGGCGTATCGAGCTGCTGCAAAATGCCGTCGCGCATCACCGCGATGCGGTCGCCCATCGTCATGGCCTCGGTCTGATCGTGGGTCACGTAGATGGTCGTGGTCTGGAGGCGGCGGTGGAGGCGGCTGATCTCGGCCCGGGTCTGCACGCGCAGCTTGGCGTCGAGGTTGGACAGCGGTTCGTCCATCAAGAAGACTTGCGGCTCGCGGACGATGGCGCGGCCCAGGGCGACACGCTGGCGTTGCCCGCCGGACAACTGGCGCGGCTTGCGGTCGAGATACTGGGTCAGCTGGATGCTGTCCGCCGCGCTCTCGACAGCGGCGCGGATGGCGCGCTCGCGCACACTGCTGGCCCCGAACATGCTGTTCAGGAAGCCCCCGCCGCGGCCCTTGTCGGGCAGCTTGCTCTGGTCCACGCCCTTGGGCATGGCTTTGCGCATCCGCAACCCGAAGGCCATGTTGTCGTAGACGCTCATGTGCGGGTAGAGGGCATAGCTCTGGAATACCATCGCGATATCGCGGTCCTTGGGGGCCACGTTGTTCACGATGCGGTCCCCGATACGCAAGATGCCGCCGCTGATCTCTTCCAGGCCCGCGATCATGCGCAGCGCCGTAGATTTACCGCAACCGGACGGCCCCACCAGCACCAGGAACTCCTTGTCCCGGACATCCAGGTTCAGGTCGTTCACGGCCAGGACATCACCGTACTTTTTCATAATATGCTCGAAAGTTACGCCTGCCATATGAGCCTCCTGGGGTTTGGTATGTGGGCCGAAACGCGGCCCCCGCACAGCTCCTACTCGTTACTCAACGAGTCGCGCAGTACATCTAATCGCTCCAGCGCGATTCCGGTGCCAATCGCCACACATTGCAGCGGATTATCCGCCACGTAGCAAGGGATGCCCGTAACCTGGGTCATCAACTCATCGATGTGGCGCAGCAGGGACCCCCCGCCAGTCATGATCATTCCCCGGTCAATAATATCTGAGGCCAGTTCGGGCGGGGTGCGCTCTAAGACGGTCCGCACTGCGCCGACAATGGCCTCCAGCGGCTCGGCGATCGCTTCCACAACTTCATTGGTGCGGACGGTAATCGTGCGCGGCAGGCCAGCCACCTGATCGCGCCCGCGGACTTCCATCTCCAGTTCTTCTTCTAACGGAACCGCCGATCCGATCCGGATCTTTAATTCTTCGGCGGTGCGCTCGCCAATCATCAGATTGTACTTGCGCTTGATATAATTGCTGATGGCCTCGTCCAGCTTGTTACCGCCGATGCGAACCGAATTGCTTTCGGCAATATCATTGAGCGTGATTACCGCAACCTCGGTGGTGCCGCCACCGATGTCGATCACCAGGCTGCCGTTCGGGTCGCTAACCGGGATGCGTGCCCCGATGGCGGCGGCTAATGGTTCCGGAATAAGATAGGCGTGAACGGCCCCGGCTTGCAGCGCGGCATCGCGCACGGCCCGCTGTTCGACGCTGGTGACGCCCTCCGGGATGGAGATCATCACCGTTGGTTTGAACAAGTTAAAGCGCCCGGTGGCCCGCCCGATCAGGTGCTTGATCATTGCCTCGGTGACCACATAGTCAGCAATGACCCCGTTCTGCATAGGGCGCACCACTTCAATCGATTCCGGCGTGCGTCCGATCATGTCAAAGGCGGCTTTGCCCACCGCCTTGACCCGGCCATCGACGGTCGAAATAGCGACGACCGATGGCTCGTTGAGAACGATGCCCCGCCCTTTTACATAGACCAATACGTTAGCTGTGCCCAGGTCGATCCCGATATACCGTGTCATCATTCGGCTAGGCACCGCTTCCAGGTTCAGGGCGTCCGACCCGGCGGCGGCGGGCAACCGAGAGCCGCACCACTGCCCGGCGCATCGCCAGTTCGGCGGCGGCAGTGTCCACGCCGCCCTGGCGGTTCGCCAATGCTTCGGTGGCCCGGCGACGCGATTCTTCAGCCCGCGCCACATCGATCTCTTCGATCCGCTCGGCAGCGTCGGCCAAAATCGTGACTTTGCCGTTCAGCACTTCCATGAAGCCGCCGGTCACCACCAGTTCTTGCTCGACCCCGCCGCGCCGCACGCGCAATTCGCCGGGGCGTAGGGTGGTGAGCAGGGGGGCGTGGTGCGGCAGGATACCGACCTGACCGTCGGCTGCCGGGGCAATGACCATATCCGCATCCTCCTCCAGGACGATGCGTTCCGCGGTCACCAGTTCCAGGCGCAATGGCATTGTTTAAATCCTCCAGGGCTGGGCGCCCTAATTCTATACCGCGCCCAACTGCCTCCTAGTATATCACATTCTGTCAAGTGTGTGTTGCAATTGCCGCGCCACCGTCTTTAGCCATCGGTTTTCTTGGGAGTATCGGCTAACAAAATGGGCGGGCGACCTGCGCCCGCCCATCGCTGACACCCGTTAACGAACTGCTACTACGAGCGGCGGGCGACTAACCGGCGGCCATCTTGGCGGCCTTTTCGACTGCCTGCTCGATGGTGCCGACGTTGAAGAAGGCCTGTTCGGGCAGGTTGTCGTGCTTGCCGTCGAGGATTTCCTTGAAGCCGCGCACGGTATCTTCGCGCTTCACATACTGGCCGGGCGTGCCGGTGAAGACTTCGGCCACGAACATCGGCTGGCTGAGGAAGCGTTGGATGCGGCGGGCGCGGGCGACGATCAGCTTGTCTTCTTCGCTCAATTCCTCGATGCCGAGGATGGCGATGATGTCTTGCAGATCCTTGTAGCGCTGCAACACCTTCTGCACCGAACGGGTCACGTTGTAGTGTTCCTCGCCGACGATGCTGGGGGTCAGGATGCGGCTGGTCGAAGCCAGAGGGTCCACCGCCGGGAACAGCCCCTGGGCGGCAATCGCGCGTTCCAACGTCACACTACCGTCGAGGTGGGCGAACGTCGTCGCCGGGGCCGGGTCGGTGTAGTCGTCGGCGGGCACGTAGATGGCCTGCACCGAGGTAATCGAGCCGCTCTTGGTCGAAGTGATCCGCTCCTGCAACTGGCCCATTTCGGAGGCCAGCGTGGGCTGGTAACCCACGGCGGAGGGCATACGACCCAGGAGGGCGGACACTTCCGACCCGGCCTGCACAAAGCGGAAGATGTTGTCGATGAAGACCAGCAGGTCGCGGCCTTCTTCGTCGCGGAAGTACTCGGCCATCGTCAGGCCGGTCAGGCCCACGCGCAGGCGGCTACCGGGCGGCTCGTTCATCTGGCCGAACACCATCACCGTCTTGTCGATCACGCCCGACTCTTTCATTTCGCCATAGAGCTGCGTGCCCTCACGGGTGCGCTCGCCCACGCCGCAGAACACCGAATACCCACCGTGGACGGCGGCGATGTTGCGGATCAGTTCCATGATCACGATGGTCTTGCCCACACCCGCGCCGCCGAAGATGCCCATCTTGCCACCCTTGGTGAACGGGGCAACGAGGTCGATGACCTTCATGCCGGTCTCGAAGACCTGCGACTCGGTGCTCTGCTGGGCGAGGGTGGGGGAGGGGCGGTGGATCGAGTACATCTTGTCGGCCTGCACGGGCGGGCCGCCGTCTACCGTCTGGCCCAGCACGTTGAAGATGCGGCCCAGGGTGCTCGGCCCCACCGGCACGGCAATAGAGGAGCCTGTATCGACGGCGGTCATGCCGCGACGGATGCCGTCGGTGCTGCCCATTGCCACGCAGCGCACCCAATCGTTGCCCAGGTGTTGCTGCACTTCGACCACCAGGGTATCCTGGCTGGCCCCTGTTCCGGTCTTGCCGTCATCGCTCACCCCATCCCGCCGGATGTGGAGGGCGTTGTAAATTTCGGGCAACTGGTCCGGCGGGAACTCAACATCCAGCACCGGCCCGGTGACTTGCACAATCTTGCCTTCAGCAGCCATTGCTTTTCTCCTCGGACGAAAATTAAGAATTAAGAAGTATGAAGTATGAAGCGGGGAGAGGAACGTATGGGCGCTTGTTGTTGGCTTCTTACTTTTTAATTCTTAATTTATACTTTTTCTTACCCGGCCAGGGCGGCAGCCCCGCTGGTGATCTCGGTCAGTTCGCGGGTGATGTTGGCCTGGCGCAACTTGTTATAGGATAGGGTGAGTTCTTGCACCAGTTCCTTGGCGTTCTGGGTCGCGTTCCGCATGGCGACCATCTTGGCGCTTTGCTCGCTGGCAATCGACTCCAAGAGGCCCTGGTAGAGGCGGCTCTCGATATAGCGCGGGATAATCTGTTCCAGCACCGCGCCGGTGGAGGGTTCATAAATGTAGTCTGCTGGTAGCCCGGTGGTTTCGCCCGGCTTGAGCGGCAAGAGGGGATAGACCGTCGGGCGCTGGATCAGGGTGTTGACGAACACAGTATAGATCAGATGCACAGCGTCCACCCGCCCGCTGATATATTCTTCACTGATCACGCGAGCGATAGGGACGATATCGTTTACGCTGGGGCGATCACCATAGTTGATAAACTCGGCAATCACCGGGCGGCCATAGCGGAGCATAAAATCGCGCCCTTTGCGGCCCACCGCCACCACCTGCGCCTCGCCCTGCACCTCGTCCAGCATGAAGCGCGTGGCCCGCCGGATCACGTTCGTGTTCAGGCTGCCGCACAGCCCCCGGTCGGCGGTGATCAGCACGACCAGGGTTCGCTTGACCGGGCGCGTAGCCAGCAAGGGATGTTCGGCTTCTTCCTGGCCCTGCATCCGCGCCGCCAGGTTGGCGATGATCTCGTCAATCTTCTCGGCGTAGGGGCGTCCGGCCAGCACAGCGGCCTGGGCACGGCGCATCCGCGACGCCGCGACCATTTCCATGGCCCGGGTCACCTGACTGATGTTCTTGACGCTCTTGATGCGTCGCCGGATTTCTCGTGTACTAGGCATGGGCTTCTCAGTGGTTAGTGGTTAGTGGTTAGTGGTTAGCAGTGTGGCGAGTATTTTAACCACTAACCACTAACCACTCGTCCCTAAACGAACGTCTTCTTGAACTGGTTGATGATCGTCACCATCTGGTCAATGACTTCCTGCGGGGCACGCTTGCGGGCGTAGTCGGTCACCAGCTTGTCGAGGAACTCTTGCTGGTTGTTGTGCAGGTACTGGTGGAAGGCATTCTCCCACTCTTTCACCCGCTCCACCGGCACCTCGTCCAGGAACCCGTTGGTCACGGCATAGATGATCATCACTTCGTTGGCGGCGGGCAGTGGCTCGTATTGCGGCTGCTTCAGCACTTCCTGGATGCGCAGGCCCCGGTCGATCTGGGCCTTGGTCGCCTTGTCCAGGTCGGAGCCGAACTGCGCGAACGCGGCCAGTTCCTGGAACTGGGCCATGTCCAGCTTCAGCTTGCCCGACACCTGGTTGACGATCTTAAGCTGGGCGTCCCCACCCACCCGGCTGACCGAAATACCCACGTTGAGCGCGGGGCGGATACCGGCGTTGAACAGGTCGGCTTCCAGATAGAGCTGGCCGTCGGTGATCGAAATCACGTTGGTCGGGATGTAGGCCGACACGTCGTTGGCCTGTGTCTCGATAATCGGCAATGCCGTCAGACTGCCCCCGCCGAAGTCGGGGTGCATCCGGGCGGCGCGTTCCAGCAACCGGCTGTGCAGGTAGAACACGTCGCCGGGGTAGGCTTCGCGTCCGGGCGGGCGGCGCAGGAGCAAGGCCACCTGGCGGTAGGCCCAGGCGTGCTTGCTCAGGTCATCATAGACGATCAGGGCGTCGCCGCCGGTTTCCATGATTTCCTCGCCCATCGCACATCCGGAGTAGGGGGCCAGGAACTGGAAGGCGGCGGGGTCGGCTGCCGTGGCGGCGACGATGATCGTGTGCTCCATCGCGCCGTAGCGTTCCAGGGTCGCCACCAACTGCGCCACCGTCGAAGCCTTCTGGCCGACGGCGACATAGATGCAGACGATGCCGGTGCCCTTCTGGTTGATGATGCAGTCGACGGCGAGGGCGCTCTTGCCCGTCTGGCGGTCACCGATGATTAGTTCACGCTGCCCACGGCCCACCGG
>JBBSEL010000028.1:0-12764 GCA_038239755.1 Chloroflexia bacterium
GGGCGCGCACCGGGGCAGCGGGTAACCGCCCGTTCCACCTAACCATGTTGGGTCGCCCCGGCGCGGGCAAGACGTTCGCGATCAATGTGTTACTCCACCGCCTGGCGCTGACCGGCACTCAGGTCATCCTCATCGAGCCGCAAGGCCACTGCCGCCGCCTGGCTGAATCGCTGGGGCCAGGTGGCAGCTACAACCCGATTGACTTTGGCGCGGCCAGCATCAACATGCTGGATCGGGTGGAGGAAACGCTGGCCGCCCAGATCACCCACGTCAACCGCCAACTGGCGCTGCTCCTGTCGAGCGGTACCGACGCGGCCAGTCGCGGTTCCGACATCGGACGGAAGGTCTTTACGAACCTCGAACTGGCCGACCTCACTGCGGCCCAGCGGCGGCTGTATGCCCCCTTCTGGAATGATCCGACCCCCCTCACACCGGCAACGACTCCACGGTTGGAAGATCTGTGTACCTATCTGGCCGATACCGGGCGTGGCATGGCGCTGGCCGACGAGATCGCCCAGCTCTATGTCCACAGCGAACTGGGGCCGATCTTTAATCAGCCGACGAATCTGGACCTTTCGCTCGGGGCGCGGGCGGTCTGCTTTGACGTGAAGCATGTGGACGAGTCGTACCGGCCCTGGTTCTACGCCCAAATCCTGGCCGCGCTGGCCCGCCACATCCGCAATCCGCGGCGTGGTTATCCGGTGGTGCTGATGGTCGATGAGTTCAAGTACCTGGCTGCCGATCCAGTACTCGCCAAGTTGGTGGTGGACCTCAACAAGACCGCGCGGACCTTTGGCGCTGCAATCTGGACGGCGGATCAGAACCCCTCCAGCTACGCCGCTAATGAGCACACCCAGCAGATCATCGCCAACACCCCGCTGGTGCTGATCGGTAAGCAGCAAGCGGGCGACGTCGATCTTGACCGCGCCCTGTTCCCCCGGCTGACGGCGGTGCATCTGACCCAGATCACAACGGCGGAGCCAGGCGATTTCGTCGCCATTTTCGACAACGAGTACTTTCCCCTGTCCCTGATCGCCAGTCCGTATGAACTGGCCTACTTCGAGGGCACCTGATCGCCAGCAGGAGTTGCTCTGCGTGAATCAACAGCATGGAAGTGCAAGAGGGAAAGGAGGTTGTAATGCTTCTTGGTCTGACACTTTTCGGCCTCGGACGTAAGCGCCCAGCAGCAGATGATCTCGATCTGGCGCTGACGGGAGCGCAAGTCGGGCTGGAACGCAAACGCCGACAATGGGTCTTTTGGCTGCTGACTGAGCGACGCGCGCCGCTTCTTCAGCGGATGGAACAGCAAGCCGGTGAGAGCGTAGCGGAGGCTCCTCCGTCTCCGTCTCCGGCTCCTGCGGAGGAGACGGCCCATGCCTCGTAGGTTCTTTGTGTTGCTGATGGGTTGTGCTGGGTTGAGCCTGCTGGTCGTGGTGATCGGGCGCTTTCCGGGGGTGCTCACGGCCTTGCTCCTTTGCGGCGCGTGTGCCCTCCTCGGTGCGAGTGTGCTGCTACTTGCGCCGCCGCCCTGGCCGACGGAGCGGCACCGCTGGCGCGTGCGTTATCATGCGCCGGAGGCGGCTGCCCTGGACAGCCACCGGTTGGGTGCCGGGTTGCACGCTCTGGCCCGGCTTGGCGAGTGGGTGGATGTGGTCTGGCGAAGGCAAGCGGGCGAGATCACTCTAGAATTAGAGTTGGGACCGGTGTCTGCTACCCTGCTGGACGGCCTCATCGCCCAACTCCTGCCCGAGGGAACCCTGGAGCCACTCACCGACACGCCTCCCTACCTACCAGCAGGTCGTTGTGGGTGGTGGCCCCTTCAGAGTGGCGCTACTGCGCCGCCCCTCCTGGGTGACCCCGCGCCACTGCTTGATGAAACGCTGTTTGTGGGCGATCTAGAGTACCGGCTGCACCTGGCGGCTGATGGGGCAGCGGTGCTGGTCGCGGGTACGCCTACGGCGCTGGCCTATCGGCGCGGCTGTCGCCGCTGGCCGTTGCCACGGGCCTGTGGAGCGTGGCTCCTGCGCCACTACCGACTATGGGAGACTTGGCCGGACGGCGATCTGACCGCGCTGTACTTTCCTGCCACGGGTGGGGCGGGGACACGCCGGTTGGATCTTCATCAGGGTATGGTCGTGCCTCCTCCCTCGGACTACTGTCTGCCAGAAGGGAACGGTCCCTTGCTGGGTCTGGGTCGGGCAACGGCGAATGGGCAATTGATCGGTGTCCGTGCTGAGGCCGGGGTAGGGACCCTCTGGGGCGGGCATTTCCTGGCCCTAGGCGCGGCAGACGCGACTGCTGCCACCGTGTCGGCAGTTGTTGAGTCGGCTCGTTCGGAGGGGGTGGGGGTGATTCACTTCCATCCGCACGCCCGTAGCACGCGCATAGAGGAGGGGGCGCGTTTAGCAGGCGTGGACCTGGACCATCCAGGTATCAGTTGGCATTGGAACCTGTTGGCTGTGGCTCCCCGTGACCCTGGCCCTGCCGCCGAACTGCGCGCGCTGCATACAGCACTGCTGGACCGAGTGCCTCTGTTGGGGGCATGTTTGATCCAGTGGGGACTGCTGGCCCCCAGCAACGGCGCGGGTTGGGCACTCCTGCTGGATGGGGCGCGAGCGCTCCTATGTGCCCATTACCGCAGGCGATTAGACGGTACTCTAGGCACGGATGATGGGCCGAACTTACCCACACTGGTTGCTTTGCTCACTGACCCGGCAGCGCTGCCCGCACTGGTCGAGCGCGAAATCGCCGCCTGGGAAGCTGCCGATCTGGCTGATGTTTTGTCAGCGACTGGTCTTGCGGGTGCCGCGAGCGCCGAGTTGGTGCGAACCACCCTGGCGGGGATGACCACGCGCTTACTGACGTTACGTGCTGCCGAACGTCGGCAACATGCCGCCGAGTTGACTGACCGCCTCGCGCCGATGCTGGAGACGCCGTACTTGCGCCCCTGGTGGGCGGCACCGCAGGCCGCGCTCGGTCTATTGCTTAACGATGCACCACCGCTAGACCTCGACATTTACCTGCCGCTGGGTGATCCTGGTGAACCACAGGCGGTGGCGGTGCGCCGCTACGGTTTTTATTTGTTGGCGTGCCTCATCGGGGTGGCGCAGGAGCGCCTTGCTGCCGGTCAGACCGCTCCGCCGTTGTTGCTGGTGCTGACCGAAGGGGCGGGCTGGTGGGCGGGCAGCTTGCTCCGTACCTATGCCGCCCTGTTGGCGCAAGCTGGGATGGCGGCGCTCACGACGTGCTCGCAACTGCCTACTGGCCCCGCTGGTGCGGCTTTGCTGGATGCGATGGCGACTTGGTGGGTGCATTCCCTTGTCCCGGCAGATGCCACGCGGGTGGTGCACCGCCTCCACACCTGGGGCGTACACGCCGATCTGCCGTTAACCCGGCTGCCACCGGGGATCGCGGTGCTGAAGACCGGTGACGATCAGGGCCACCCCTTGGTCGCAACCGTCGACACGCGCGACGTACCTTCGCCAGATGCCGCCGTCTGACTGATTGTTGGTCCCACTCCGGGTATCTCTCTCGCCTATCATCCCAAAGGAGGCCCCGATGACCCGATCTGCACCCACCGAGCCGCGCCGGCGACGGGATTTTGTGGCGCGCTTCGGTGCGACCATTCTCCAGGGCGGCATTGCCCCGGTACCCACAACGCTCTATTTCTACCAGGGCGAGTTGGGCCTGTCGGCACAGGAAGTCTGGTTCGTTGGCTACATCCTGGCTCACAAGTGGGATGAGGATCTGCCGTATCCCTCGCTAGCCAAGATGGCGGAGCGCAGCGGGATGTCTCGGCGCAACCTCTTGCGGATCAAGGACGGCTTGGTAGGGAAGGGGTTGCTGGTGTTAGTGCCTCGCTTTAACGTCGGGGGCGGTCAAGAGTCGAATGCCTACGATTTCACCGCGCTATTCGAGCAACTGGAATATTTTATTCGCCGAGATGGACCCCGCGGCGAGCGGCATGATCTCACCGGTAGGGTGGGCGAGGGGGGAGTGACGCCCACGTCACCCCATTGGGATTCCGAAGGCGACGGGGTGACGCCCGCGTCACCCCCCGGGGTGACAGACGAGTCGCGCCCCAGGGTGACACCCGCGTCACCCAATAAAGAAGCAGTTGGTAAAGAAGCAGATCATGAAGAATCGTCTCAAGTTAATCCCATTATACATATCCCTATAAGGGAATCATCTTCTTTGGTTGAAGAAGGGAACTTAAAGGGATATGTCCAAAGATCAAGCAAGAACGATCCGCCGCCTAATACCAGTCAACCCGGTAACAAAGCAGAGGAGACAGCCGAAGGGCTGACGATTGCCCCACCCCTGTGGCCGGAGGTACAACTCCGCTTGCGCCTGAGCCTGCCTGCCGAGGATATCAGTGGGGTGGTCCGTTATGCGTCTTTGCTGGCCTATGACCCGACGGCGGGCACAGCTGTCGTAGGGCTGCCTAATGCGCATCTCTGCCAGCAGGTAACGAACCGCCTGGCTTCCGCCATCGCTACGGCGCTGAGCCAGGTCAGTGGACGATCCGTGCAGGTGAAGGCCGTCGTCCAGCCGGCGGGCCGGGCGGCAGCAGGGGTCCACACTTCTGTACTGCCGCCACCCAGCACACTCATCGCCCGATCCTCCACAGGCCGTCGCCCCATGTCCGGAAGGAGCACCCAATGACCCCACACAAAACCCCGGCCCCACCGCCTGCGGACGAGGATTGGTTCTTCCGCCTCCTCGGTGGACTATTTCGCGGGGCCGTTGCCCTGCTCCGCTATCTGCTGCGGCGCACCCTCCGCCATCCGCTGGTGGGTCTACTCTACCTGAGCATCGCCCTTCCCGCAGCCCTCTTGCTGATCCAGCATGGCCGGTTCCTGCTGGCGATCGCGACCGCCCCACCATTTACGGACCCCGATCCGGTCTTCCCCTTGAGTACACCGCTCCCCGATCCGGTGCCTGCACTGCTCCTCGGCCTGATCGCCCTGGTGATCGGCTTTGATCGCTGGTGTGCCTGGCGGGCGCAGCCTCGTCCTCAACGCACTGCTCCCCCTGCGGTGCCCCCACCCGATGTATGTGTGCTGGGCCGTGCCTACATCCGGGTTTGGGATGCGGAGCGCATGGAGTTCACGCAAACACCCGGTGACCTATTCACGCTGGGGATCGAACATCTGCGGACGCATCTGATCGTCGTCGCACCCCCGGGCGCAGGGAAGACGACAAGCATCCTGGTTCCCATTTTCGCGCTGAGCCAACGCCAGGACGCGGCGGTGCTGGTTTTTGACGCGAAAGGGGATGGGCGCGATTGGTCGCCGGGCTGGTTTGATCGGACCTTCGACCTGAGCAACCCCGCGCGCTCCATGCCGCTCAACCTGTGGAGCGGCCAATCTCCGCGTCAGATGGGCGAACAACTAGGCGAGGCGATCATCGATCTCACTAGCCTCCCGTACTTTCTGGACAGTGCGCGCCTGGCCCTGGCCGGGCTGAGCGCCGCGCATTACGCCGTCCACCGGCATATGCCCAGCTTGCGCGATCTGTTGATCTATCTCCAAACCACGACCCGTCGGCATGATCTGATCGCGGACCTGGGGCGGGCGGGCTACGCCGCCACCAGTGATGAAGCGCTCGATGTCGCCCGGATCGATACCCTGGCCGAGAGTAAGAACGATCCGTTGGGCAACATCATCAATGCCTTGACCCCGCTCGCTCGTGGGGTGGTCGCGGACATCGTGCGAACCGATGGGACCGGGTATCGGGTAGATGAACTGCTCCAGCAGGGGCAGCGGGTCCGCCTGGTACTCCCAGTCGCCGACTATCCGCGCCTGGCCCCGATCATCGGGCGGTTGGTGCTGGCGCAATTCACCAATGCTGTGCTATCGCCCCGTTGCCGACGGGATCAACTCAAGATGGTGATTGTGGACGAGGCGCACAACTTCATCACCCCCGCCATCGCCAAAGGCATGGCGATGGCCCGCGCCAACCTGGGCAGCTATGTTCTTGCGGTGCAGGACCTGGCGCAGGTCACCGATCCCACCCTGCGCGAAAACCTGTTTAGTGTAGCAGGCAACAAGGTCGTCATGGCCGGGGCAGGGGAGCAGGATGCCCAGAAGTTCAGCGCGATCTTCGGCCAACAAGAACGCGAGTACCGCAATACCTCCACCAGCGCCAGCATCGGCACCACCCACAGCAGCAGCCGCGGCCAGGGTGGGGGAGGGGGGTTGCTGAGTTCGGCGAATGGCGTGCATCACCAAACCAGCCGGGCCACGGGCAACGCCAGCACAGAGACCGCCGGGACCAGCCGGACGTTCCGCCTGCGCCCCACCTTCTTGCCTGCCGAGCTGCGGTTCTTGCCGCCATTCCACGCCGTAATCGAGCGGCGCAGCAATACCGGCGAAATCACCCCGGCCACAGTGGTTCATCTCGACCGTGCCCTGGTTGAAGCGATACAGGAAGCCCAGGCATATCAGCGGTATCAGCAGACCCAGCGCGCGAATGGCTCCCGACCAGCGCCCGCAACACCACAGTCTGCACTACAACCCGCAGCGCCTCACGCCACGCAGACACTAGCCTTGACGCGGGCCACATCAAGCGCTGAAGCAGCCCGCGCAGCAACCCCGCCGCTGCCTAGCCCCGCCGGGGCGACCCAGGAGCATGTGCTAGAAGATAGCACCACCAGACCGACTCCAGCAGCCTTGGAGGAAACCGGATCAACAGATGAACAGGAAGCCGCTGACTGGACCACCACGGTCGCCGCCCAGATTGCCACGACCTTGTCCGTCGATGCCGACACGGCAGCGGCGCTCGTCGCCACCGCTCAGGATCATGGCCGTGGGGCGGATTATCTGGAAGACCTGCTAGCGTATGTGCAGGACAACCCCCGGGTCGAGCACCCTGTCGCGATGTTCCAGCGCCTGGTGGAGACGAACGCCGTACGCCGCCGCCCCGCTGCCCCAGCGCCGGAGTCGCCGGAAGGACAATCCTGATGGCACGCCGTCAGGCGGCGGGGCTGCTGACCGACCGCGACTATGCCCTCCTGCGTTGGGTCGGGCAGGCCGGGATAGCCGCCGAGGAGCAACTCCAGCGCCGCTTCTGGGCGGAACGGAGCCTAGAGACCACCCAGGATCGCCTGGCACAGTTGGTCAAGGCCGGCTACCTGAAGCAGACCACCTGTGATGCCCGAGGCTATGAGGAGGTCGTCTATGCTCTCACCCGCCGAGGCCGCCAGCAGTTTGCTGCCGCCGAACGTGAGCCACTCCAGGTCGGCCTCCCGCCGCTGAAAGCACGCTACCAACAGTTGCTGGCGCAAGAAGCCTACCTCTGCATCGAGGCCGAGGCGCACGCCGCTGGAGGCACGCTACACCAGTGGCGCGGGGAGCGGGAACTACGCCGCGACTTCGTCCGCGCCCAACACGCGGCCATCCGCAGTCGGCAGCCTCTACCAACGGGGGAGATCGCGGACGGGCAGGTGGTGTTGGTCGGAGCAGACGGCCTGCTGGAAGAGATCGACGTGGAGATTGACGGCCAGTACTACGGCCAGATGCTGCGAGACAAGGCAGCACGCTTCGGGGCCGGGGGACGGCCTACCCTCTGGGTGTGCCAGGCGAACCGTGTTCGTACTGTCGGTGCGGCCATCGCGCCCTACAGCAACATCCGCCTCCTGATCGTCTAGTCACACCCAATGATGCATCACGGCGCGGCAATCCGTTGGGCCGCAGCCTGTTGCACAAGTTAGCTTTCCCAGGGGTCGTCAATGAATGCTTGCAGACGTTCCCTGGCCCCAGGTTTACCCAACGGCACATTTTCACTACCGAGTTGGCGGGTCTCTTCTTCACAATCCCAGAGACATTCGTAGGCGTATGCCTCTGCGAACCGAGCCGGAGCATTGACATGAAGCGCCTGCGCCGCACGTGCACGGGCAAAGGCGTAGCCAGATTGAACAAAGGCGGCTTCGACTTCCGGGAGTGCCCCAATATCGGGGAAGCGCGCCAGGATGTCGAGGGCACTACAGACCTGATAAACCGCTGTTTCATAAGGCAGGACGTTACCTACCAACACGGCCAGCCGCGCCTGACAGCGAGGAATGTCGTCGGGTGTGGCATGGGCTTCCAGAACCTCATCCGCCGCAACCTGCAAATACCAGTCGGGTGCCTCAAACCAGCGCCGGGCAATCGGCAGCGTCATAGCTGGGGGTAGGTCAGTAAGAATCTGGCCGAGTGCACCGAGTGGGGCACCACGAATGGCTTGCTCTGGTACGGACTCCAGGTAGGTGATGACCCGATCCAGTACTCGATCATAAAAAGGCGCGGCCCGTTTCATCGCCATAAGAGAATGCAAGGCGACCGACCAGGCAAACGGATTGTTGGTTGCAAACGCAGCAGCATAGTGGTCAACATCCGCCGGGCGAAGGCGTCCAAGCAGAATTTTCTCGATCTGACGGCGGTTACGGGCGTTCGCCGCAGCCAGCAGGTCATACAGCGTTTCCGCTGGATAGTCCGGCTGGTTCGGTCGCCGGGAGGAAGGCTGCTCAGAAGGGACTTCGTCCAGCAAGCGGGCAATGCCCGGATGGAGCGCCCGCCACGAGTCCCAAAGTTGTCCAATCGCCGGGGACGAGAATAGTCCATAAACAGCCGAGCGCTCTAGTTGAGCACCCGTCTCGAACCGGGCACCGATCACATCGGCCAGGCCAACGGTGGCCTCAGGGCTAGGTAACTCGGCCAATTGCTGCAAGGCCGCATCCCAATTGGGGCCGTAGCTGATGTAATCGCGCAGAATCAAGACCGCAGCAGCCTGGCCGAGGCGCGCCAAACTGCCCAATGTATCCAGCGTAAGCAGGGTTTTTCTAGTAAATCGATCATCTGTCGTCGTATGCAGATACTGGTCAAGGGGCACCAGGTCCAGCCCGGTGTGCAACGCCAAGTGAGCGTAATACTCCGCCCGGTGCTCGATTTGAGAGTCCCACAGCGGATCGTGGCTGATGCAGTCGATCAGGTGCTCACGAACGATAGCCGGGGGTTCCTGCAATGCCCATAGATAACCCGCCCCTCGGCCACGCTGTAACTGACCCAGCAAACTATGGGCGGGCGCGGTGGGTATGGTGTCTTCGGTTGGTTGCTCAGTATCGCTATCCATTGGACTCAAGTATATGCCAGGTCTTGGGATCTTGTGGTCCGCCTTAAGAAGTAAAAGCAGCGAGAGAATACCCACAACAGCCGTGTCTTTGTCGTGTAGCAAAGGAAGGGGCAGCGAGATGGAGGAGAACCCACCGCCGACATTTGGCGGGCACTTGAAGAGTCTGCGGCGGCAGCAGCACCTGACCCAAATGGAGCTATCCCGACGAACGGGGATCGGACAATCCTACATTAGCGCGCTGGAACGCGGGGTGGTCGTCAATCCGAGCCGCGCAACAATGGTACGGTTGGCAAGCGCGCTCAGCGCGGCGGAACTGGCGGCGTATAGCTGGTTACCGACTGTGGATGCCGCGCCCGGGCACGATCCAAATCTGACGGAACTTCTCCGCTGCTGGCGGGAGTTAGCACCCCTGGAACAGAGCTTTCTGCTCTGGATCGTGCGTACGCTAGCCAACCGTGAGGCAACAGGCCGCTGTGAAGATTCCATATCACACCTGGGAGAGTCGTATGCCACCCTCGGAACCAACCCCATTGCAGCGCGCGATCCTGGATCTCTTGACCGAGTATGAGCATCTTACCACGCGCCAGATCTGGGCCTATGTGCCGATGACAGCGAGTACGCGCACGCGGCGCGATGCCTTGACCCGCCTGGAGGTGCGCGGCTGGGTGCAATCGGACGTGTTATACCCGGAGCGAGGCACCGCGTCTCCTTACTACTGGACTCTGACTCCAGCGGGTGCAGCCGTATTAGGCGTCCATTACACACCGCCCCGCGTGACTAGCCTGGCCGACATTCGGCAACTGTTGGAACCGGGGGCCACCGGGCCGGTGGGAGTGGGAGCCAACGCGGCCCGTATTTTGACCTTGTTGGCCGAGTGGAAGCAGTTAACCACCACCCAGATCTGGCAGTACCTCGACCCGGATAAACCCCGGCGCTACACCCAACAGTTGCTGGTTCGCTTGCAGCAGCAGCGGATGGTGCGAGGGGTAGATCGCTCACCCCGGCAAGGGACACGGTCCGAGCACTACTGGCTGCTCCTGGAACGCGGGGCACAAACAATTGGCATCCCCTATGGGCAGCAATACCGGCGGCGTCCGACGATGGCGGCACTGGAGTACCGGGGGCTGCAACTCGCCTTACGAACCGCTGTGGAGAGCGCGGGCTGGCGGCTGATCCCGCCGCCTACTCCACCAGGGAAAGCGAGTCCCCATGAGCAGCACATCATCGCCGCCGTGCTGGCCCACGAAGGCCACGCCCTCGCCGCATTACGCGCGCAGGGTCAGACGTCCCAGCAGTTACAGACTCGGCAGGACCGTTACGCGCAAGGCCTCGTCGGGGCGGTGGTGCCCGAGGAGGTGCCCGACTATGTGGCCTATGTCCCTGAGCAGCCGGAGCGGACGGTGGTGCTTATTCCGCATCCTCCCTATGCCACGCGCTCCTTCTGGAGCCACCGACGGGAGCAGCCCCCCGACGGGTCAACCCGCCGTCGCCCGGCGCGCGTGGACTTGTATGAACGGCTGGCAGCAGTGATCCCGGTCGTCGCCGTATTTGCGACCACCGAGAGCAGCCAGCCCTATGTGCCTCTCTTACGGCGGGCCGGATTCCATTGGCTCGTGGTGGAGCAGTTGGCCGACTGGCTACGCGGCTACAGACCCTGGTAAACCCCTGCCGATGCGTGCGAACGGACTGTCCCCCCACGCATTCGCATGCATAGGAGGGTATGATCCTACTAAAGATAGGCACAATCGCATAGCCAAAAGAGTGCAGAGCGCCTGGGGAAAGAGGTGTTTTATTGAACACGAAAAGATTCCGCACAAAGTGCGGGTGGTATGAGGCACGACTAGTCAGGAGGAGTAGATCCTGTGCTAATCACGCTACCTTACAAATCAGAGGTTGGATCTTGGTTGATGGAATGGTTCCGAATATTGGCAATTGCCTCGGCGGCAGCATGATAAAACACGTCTGGTTCAAAACTGTACTCGGCGACGCGATGGTCGCGCACCCATTCGAGCGCTGAAATAGCGCGTGCATCTCCGATCTGCCCAAGGGCGACCACCGCCTTATAAGCAATATACTCCTCCTCCGCAGGGTCAATGAGCCGAGCTAATAACGGCTCAACACTGCGCGGGTCAGGGATCGCTCCGAGAGCACGGGCTGCCGCAGCGCGGACAAATTCGAAGCGGGAGCCTAGAGCTTCGATGAGGGGAGCTGCGGCCTGTGCATCACCTATTTTACCCAACGCATCCGCTGCATCCGCCTGTACACTGCCAGACACATCCGTCTGTAGCCGTTCCAGCAAGACTGCTACGGCGCGCTGATCGCGCAGTTCGCCAAGGGCAAAAGCAGTTATCCGCCTAACCTGAGCGTTGGCATGATCTATTAAGACCAAGATTGTGGGGAAAGAGGCTTGATCGCCTAACACTCCGAGCGCAGCCACGCTGAAACTCAGCAACCGGTGATCTGTATCGAGACGCTCAACGATTTCCCGGAGGGGGGGAATCGCCTTAACCGCGCGGAGGGAGCGTAGAGCCGCAATCGCCATACAGCGGACATTGAGAGCCTCGTTCTCATCACTCGCCCGGTCCAGCAAGGCCGGCACAGCGCGCTCATCCCCAAGATGGCGCAGCATCCAGGCAGCATCAGCCCGCGATTCTGTGGGTACCTGCGGATCTTCGAGTTGGCGGAGCAATGCAGCAACATCCAGCGATTGGTTCATCGTAGCAAGGGGGGAAGCTTCAGGCAGGAAGCCGCACTGATGAGGTGTGTAGCGCATTTCCGACCACCATTATAGATTGCAGGCCATGATCTCGGGACAACCTCACGGCAGCCGTATCGTAGCACGCGGAGGAAGGAGAGTCAACCACGTAGCGGGAGGGTCAGTGAGCCAAGCTGGATCAACACGACCACACGCCTACACTCCAACGGGTCTCCGTCACTATCGATGCCGTACCGCCATGAGAGCAACCCGCATCCGCTGCGCCTCTAGCCACCCTCATCGGCGAACAGTCCGCTTTGTTGTCCAGCAGGCCGCACCCCGCAGGCGGGAGGGCGTGTGGTGAGTCCCCTGGTAGCCTATCACCCCCGGCGGCTATGCGGTCAAGGGTGAAGTGTACGGCTGCGCCGCCCTTGACCGCGCCGCGCGGGGGTGATGACGGCTGGGGGAACTCACCCACGCTCCCACCTGGGGGCGGGGACACCTGGACAACCGAAGACTAGCCTGACGCGCAAGCGAGGGGCAAACCGATGGCGCGAGCGGACCCCGTGGGGTCTGCCATGATCGCCAGCCCGGTCACCCGACGCCTCTGTGCGGACCGCTATAGCGGGATAGCCCGCCCCGGTGCGTCGCCCACTCGACGACCCCGCGAACCCGGAACACGTAGGGAGTCCCTCTCCCCCGAGAGCTGTGACTTACGTCCATATAGACCGGCGTAGCGAAAGGTGATGAGGGTGGTGGTGGCCGACAACAGACGGCGCTGATTGATGGCTGGAAGTCTAGCACACCCCTATAGGAGGTACACGGCAATGGCTCGTTCCCTGAACAAGGTTCAACTGATTGGCCGACTGGGCAAGGACCCTGAGATGAAGTACACCGCCAACGGGACGGCGCTGACCACCTTCTCGGTGGCGACCAACCGCACTCGCAACAACGGCGA
>JBBSEL010000029.1:0-12727 GCA_038239755.1 Chloroflexia bacterium
ATCTGCTGATCGGTGGCCTGGGCAGCGAATTCACCGGCCGCGCGCTGGCCGAAAAGCTGCGAATCCCCTTTATCCCGGCCTACCTGGTGCCTTTGAGCGCCACGCGCCACTTCCCGAGCATCCTGTTGCCCACCCCGGCGCTGCGGCTGCCAGCCTGGGCCAACGGGCTCTCGCACCGGCTGACCCAACAGATGATGTGGCAGATGTTTCGTGGCGCGGATGCGAAAGCGCGAACGGGTGTCTTGGGGCTGCCCCCCGCGCCGTTCTGGGGACCGGAATGCGCGCCCGGCCCGTCGACGCTCCCCATCCTCTATGGCTACAGCCCCCGGGTCGTGCCCCGGCCACCGGATTGGGCCGCCCATATCCACGTCACCGGTTACTGGCTCTTGCCACCGCCCGCCGCCTGGGAGCCTCCACCTGATCTGGTGCAGTTTCTCCAGGCCGGTCCGCCGCCGGTCTACGTGGGTTTTGGCAGTATGTTCAGCAGCAACCCGGAGGCCACGGCGGCGCTGATGGTCGCGGCGTTGGCACAGAGCGGGCAGCGGGGGGTGATCTATGGTGGATGGAGTGGCGTGACGAGCGTGAACTTCCCCGACACGGTGTTTCTGGCCGGTAGTCTGCCTCATAGCTGGTTGTTTCCACAAATGGCGGCTGTCGTGCATCACGGCGGCGCCGGCACGACAGCCGCCGCGCTATACGCCGGAATGCCCGCCATTGTCACCCCGTTTTTTGGCGATCAACCTTTCTGGGGCCAGCGAATTGCGGCCCTGGGCGTCGGTCCCGACCCTATCCCGCGCCGCCAGCTCACGGCCGAGAAACTGGCGGCAGCGATCCGCAAAGTGGTGGCCGACCAGGGGATGCGCGAGCGGGCGACCGCGCTGGGGGCGCGCATCCGGGCCGAGAACGGGATCGCGCGCGCGGTGTCCATCGTGGAGCAGGCCATTCCGACGAATTAGTACTATACTATAGCGCGGGCGATTCTGGCCTGTGAGTAGCAATGGAACAGAAAACCGGAATAAGGGCTCCAGCTCGAAGACGTGAAGTTAGCTACACTGCATGGCTACAGGGCTACATAGATATTTTACGCCACAAATTCTTGCTCGCTTGGGTCACTCGGATCCCGCAACGGGCGGAGTTCGCCGCGCTGGATCGGCGCAGCCAGAGCGAAGGGGTAACGCCCCAGCATGTTGATGTGCTCCTGGGAGAGTGGCGAGAGACGCGCAACATCTTCATTTCTGACACTTCCCTATTGACAGCACCGATGCTTATCCGCACATTACCCAGTCAAACAATCTTCTTGACTGACTAGACAATCTTTGATATACTAGTTTCATGTCCAGACCACGCAGTGAAGCTCGGCGGAACGCGATTCTGTCGGCAGCGACCCGCGCCATCGCGTCGCAGGGCCTCGGAGCGGCGACGGCGACGATCGCGAAGGAGGCCGGTGTCTCCAACGGGTCGCTGTTCCTCTACTTCGACACGAAAACGACGCTCCTGAACGCGCTATTCGTCGGCCTGAAGACCGAAATGGGAGCGGCGGCGACTGCGGGCTTGGCCAGCGAGAGCGCGCCACGCGAACAGATCCTCCACATGTGGGGGCAGTGGCTGCACTGGGCAACGACCAACCCACAGAAGCGGCGTGCGCTTGCTCAGCTTGAAGTGTCCGACGAAATCACAACTGAGGCCCATCGCACTGGGGCGGACGCGCAGAAGGGCATTGCGGAGTTACTGGAACGCATACGCGCGGACGGGCCGATGCAGGATGCGCCACTAGGTTTTGTTCTGACCTTGACGAGCGCGATCGCGGACGCGACGATGGACGCGATGATTCGCGAGCCCGCGAAGGCCGAAGCGCACAGCCGTGTGGCGTTTGACGCTATGTGGCGAGTACTCGCCGGTACCTCCTCCCGAACTACCCTCTGCCCCCAACCAGAAGACCAGGAGTCGATCTGACCAATACTGCCAATAACTCGTCGACCGAAAAGGCGTGGATCATCACTGGTCCGACGGCCGGTATCGGCCGTCGGACCGCTCTCGAACTCGCGAAGCACGGCACCGTCGTGCTGGTCGGTCGCAGCCGCACGAAGCTCGACGCGGTTGCGCAGGAGATCCGAGCGCAGGGCGGACGAGCCGTCGCGGTCGTCAGTGATCTGTCGGACGTTACGAGTGCGCGCCGTGCAGCCGCGGATATCGCCGCGCTCAAACTCCCGATCGCCGGTTTGCTGAACAACGCGGGCATCATGCCGGCCCGACCCTTCACGACCGCGCAGGGATGGGACGGCACGTTCGCCACCGACCACCTCGGACCCTTCGCACTCACCGAAGCGCTTATTCCCGCACTGCCTGACGGTGCGAACGTCGTGTTCATCGTCTCAGCCGTGGAGGATCCTGGGCGCAAGATCGCCGTCGCGAGCGGATTCCGGGGCTCCCGCTACATCTCCGCCGCAGCCAGCGCCCGCGGCGAATGGGCTCCCGGCGGCTCGTCGCACGCCGGATTCGATGCCTACGCCACCGCGAAGCAAGGTAACCTCGCCACCGTCCTGGCCTTCGCCCGCGAATTCCCGCGCCTGCGCTTCAATGCCGTCGAACCCGGCTTCAACCCTGGCTCAGATCTCGGCCGCGATGCCAACGCCGCCCTCCGCTTCGTGGCTAAGTACCTCATGTCACCGATTGCGCCACTCATCAAGTACTGGAGCAACCCGAAGACCGCCGCCCGTGTCATCACCAAGGTCCTGACCGACGACTCAAAACAGACCGGTGGCTACTTCGACGAAAACGGCAAACCGATGCGCGGCTCCAAGCAGATCCATGACCCGGCGTTCCAGGACCGGTACGTCGCCGAGACGCGGGCCTTGCTCGCGACCGTCCCGAACGCGGTCTAAGCAGATCGAGGAGAAATGCGGTCTAAGTAGATCGAGGAGAGGAGTATCATGTCACCACTCGCACTTGTCACCGGGGCATCCTCGGGAATCGGAAAGGCATTCGCCGAGCGTCTGGCCGCCGACGGCCATGACCTCATCGTCGTGGCACGGCGGGAAGACCGCCTCACGACGCTCGCGGCGTCACTACCGGGTGTCGCGGTGCAGGTCATTGCCGCTGACCTGTCGACAGATGACGGCATCGAACGGGTAGCCGAGCTCTGCGCGAGGCAGCCGCTGACGATGCTCGTCAACAGCGCCGGTGTCGCCCACTACATGCCCCTGGCGGAATTGTCGGCAGAGAAGGCGCGCGAACTGCTCAACGTCAAGGTCGTCGCACCGACCATGCTGACGCGCGCCGCCCTGTCCGGCATGATCGAGCGCAGAGCGGGCATGATCGTCAACGTCGCCGGCATGCTCGCATTCTCCGGGCCCGCGGCGGCCGCCCCATCGCAGGGCCAGCGTGCCGTTTACGCCGGAACGCTGGCCGCGACGGTCGCTATGTCCCAGACCCTGCACGCGGAACTGGAGGGCACCGGTGTGAACGTGCATGTCGTGTGCCCCGGCATCGTGGCGACCGAGTTCCACGAAGTCCAGGGCATGGACCTGTCGGCGATTCCCCGCATGTCCGCCGAGGACGTCGTCACCGCCGCCTTGGCCGGCATCGAACTGGGCGAAGTTGTCAGCGCTCCCGGTGTCGAGGACTACACCCTGCTCGACGCCGTCTTCGGCGCAGAGCTCGCCGCCTTTCATGGCCAAAGCCCCCAACTTGCCGCTCGCTACTTGGCGAGCTGATCCACAACACGACAACAGGAGGACTCTAGGGCATTAAACACACGTCCCGCCGGGGGTACTGTCAAGTTAACCAAAATTAGGCTCGTCTTTGATGGCAAAGTGGGGAACCAACCCGATTTGCCAGGCCGAAATTGGCAAATCATCGCCCTAATCGGGGAAATTGAGGCGAAAGTGGGGAGGGTTTTTCGGCCGATTCGTTAACTTGACAGTACCCAGCGGGCCCCCGTACGGTGGTGGACCCGCGCTGGGCGGAAAAGCAAGCCGTGATTGAGTATGTGTATCAGGTGGCGGAAGGGCGGGGGGTACCGGTCTGGGGTGAAGATGAAGCCGGTCCTTACCAAGCGATCCCGCAGCCCGGCGTCCAGTGGGCGCCGCAGGGTCATCCGGTGCGGCACCCGCAGGAGTACGTCCGCGGCGGCCCGGCCAAGCTCTTGACCTTGTTCCGCCCGGCGACGGGCGAGGTGCGGGCCAAAGCCGTGGAGCACACGACCAATGCGGAACTGCACCCCTGGCTGCAGCAACAAATAAGCGCGATCCTCGCGGCGCAGACGACCACGCCGCTGCCCGCTGGGCAGGGCAAGTTGGGGGCGCTGTGGGAGGACTGGTGGGGGCCGCACTGGCCCGGGCGGGTGCCAGCGTTACGCGGCATCTTGATTTGGGACAACTTAGCGGGCCATCGGAATTTTGACGTACAGCAGTGGCTACGGCGGCAGGGGGTGATGGTCGTGTCCACTCCACTGGGTGGATCGTGGCTGAACATGGCCGAGTCGGTGCAGCGGATCATTGGGCAGCGGGCCTTAGCGGGCCAGCAGCCGACCGATGCCGGGCAAATCATGGAGTGGTTGGAGGACACAGTGGCCGGATGGAACACGCAGCCGACGCCGTTTGTGTGGGGTGGTCGCCGGAAGGAGCGGCGGGAGCGCGCCCGGCGGCGACGGCTCGCGGGCTCAGGAGCGGTGATCCCGATCCTCAACTGAGTGTGGAATGACCCACTAGCCATAGCCCACGGCGGCGCAGCAGGATCAGCAGTCCACCAAGCAGGTAACTGCCGGCGCAGACAAAGCTGATGGCCGCAGGCGCTTCAGTCGCCTGCAGGTCGCCCACCGGCAGAACGTTGAGGCCCACCAACGCGTAGGCCAAAGCGGCTGCCAGGGCCAGGGCCAGGGCGACAGGCATTGCCCACAGCACGCGAACGTTATCTATATTCGTATTGGTTGGTGCAACGGCTATCATCGGAGATCTCCCATTCTCTATGCGCTGTTTTGTATTCAGTAGTCTCTAACCCTGCTGTGGTCTAGACCCGTCGGCCAAACCCTTGTGCGTAGCTTCGATCCTAGGCGCCATGTTTCCGACAGGCGGCGTGGGCGGCACATACGCAGCGGCAGCGAAGGCCTGGGCGCCCGGAGCGGGACTCCTTTGCGGCGTGCCTGACCCAGCGATTACCTGACCCGCTACCGGAACATCTGCGATACTCCTGAGCAATAGTATCGTCAGGACCGCATCAACAACCGCGAGGGCCGTGAAGATCACGAGTGCCGCCGGGTCGACCACTGCACCGGCCAGGATCTGCGCGATACTCATCGCCAACAACGCCGCGCCCATCGTCAGGCCCAGGATGAGCACGACCGCGGCGAGCAGATAGCCGAGTGCCGCCCGCCGCAGTAGCAGCACGCCCGTCAGCAGGGCGGTGGGCACGATGAACCCCAGGTCTAGCGCCTGGATCACAAGCGTCGCATAGCTGTCAAGCCCGGCCGGAGCTGTTCCGGCCAGCAGCGGCGGTACGATCAGCTTGAGCCAGAGCAACAAGAGCATCGCGCCGAGGAATAGAGCAAACCCGGCAATAGTGCGCCGGGGGAACTGCGCCGTGAAGTGAGACGGCAGCGTGGCGACATCGATCGACAACAGCGCCAGCACGAAGGCGAACAGGCTGAGGGACATCAGGGCCACGTAGAGCAGGAACAGCTCATTGTACGCCGCCAGCATGGCCATTGAGGTGTAGGTATAGAGGAAATAGCCCAGCGTGCCGGCGAGCAGCACTTGGCCCCGGAGCAGTCCCCGGCTCGCCAGCACGCTGGCGATGATGAGCAGCGGAATGCCAATAAACAGCGTCACGATGTCCTGGCCGATGACTTGAGCAGCTCCCGCTGCTGAGTCGAGTCGGTACAGCCCGGTGCCCCAGATCTGAATCGTCTCGCCGCGCAGGGTCAAGAAGGCGTAATGGCTGTTGGCGCCGCCTTGGGCGAGCAGGCTGGTGAGTACGCCTGTGCCGGCAGCTATTAACGAAAGAGCCGCGACCAACCAGGAAAGCAGGGTTAGTGTTTTTTGTGGTTTCATTGTCCTATCTCCTCTGTGCCCATCCCTCTCTATTACTTTCCGCTCGTTCTTTTGCTGCGTGGGTGAAACCTGGGGCGCAACAGCCGCGCCGTCAAAGTCCGTGTTATTCAGGCTGCGTCTCCTCGTGCGCCTGCCAGGAGTAGCCAGGCAAAGCGGAGCTTGCGCCGCTGCGCCTAGCGTGCTGACCCGGACTGCGCCAGCACCTTGTTTACCAGCAGGTCGATAAACTTCGCCGGTTCGCTGCCATAGGGTCCATGGCCGCTGTGCTCAAACCAGACCAGCTCCTTGTGCGGCGCCTGGAGCAGCCCGTAGTAGTCTGCGGCCAGCGCTGCGGGAGCGTTGACGTCGTGGCGACCGATGGCAAAGTAGACCGGGATCTGTAGCTGAGCGGCCTGGATACGTAGATCGACCGCATAAAGCTGCGGCCACATGGTGTTCAGGGTGTCGAGCAGGCCGCGCATGAAGTTCACCTTGTCGTACAGCCCGTACTCGGGGCCCATGAGGTCATTCGTGAATGCGTAGCCAGGGTTGATCACGCCGGGTTGCGCGATCATGTACTGATCCAGATAGCTGACGTAGGCGGCTAGCTTGAACGCCAGACCCTCGCTGGCATAGGGGGGCGGTCCCTGCAGTTGTAGTTCGGCCACCTTCTTGGCATCACCACGCTGCTGCGCCCAGCTTAAAGCCAACTGGTAGTTTTCGCTATCGGTCTCTTGGAATGCCACCATCTGGCCGCTGCCGACGTAGGCGTGGAACAGTTCGGGATAGCGCTGCACCAGCCAGACGCCCAGGATGCTGCCCCAGGAGTCGCCCCACAGGTAGATCTTATCCTGGTGGAAGCGCTGGCGCAGGTAGAGCACCAGCTCATGCGCGTCGGAGACGTAGCGTTCCGGGGTGAGCGCCGTCATCGCCACGGCGTTGTACGATTTGCCGGCGCCAGGCTGGTCCCAGTTGACCACGACGAAGTGATCCTCCAATCCGCCCAGCAAATAGCGGGGCGCCACCATCTGGCTGCCACCCGGCCCGCCGGCCAGAAAGAGCAGCACCGGATTGCCAGCGCTCTTGCCGCGCAGCGAGATCCACTGGTCGCTACCGTTAAGATTGACCTTATCCAGCGCCGCGATGCTACCCGGCACGGGCTGGCCCTGCCCATCGACGATGGCCGGGGTGTAGGCGCAGAGCTGGGATGCGGCGACGGTGAGCAGCCCCAAGGCGACCAGGCCGCAGGTCACCAGCAACTGGGTGCGCCCCCGGCCGATCCGCGCTGGGCGGCGCAGCAGCAGCCCGACCAGCCCGATCCAGGCGGCGGCCAGCGGCAGCGACACATAGAGGGGCGTCGGCCCGCGGAGGACGGACACGGCCACGAGCGCCGCGGCCACGAGGGCCAACAGCGCGATCACCAGGCATTTGCCGAGGGCCCGGGCCAGGCCGCCAATCTTGCGCCCGATGTGCCGGTGTTGCGGCGGCACGGCAGTCTCCTGACCCGGCAGGGCGTGCGCCGGAATATGCGGCTCTGTTGGATGGGTGATCGTGCTCATCGCGTTGCTCCTGCTGCTACATGCGATTTTGGCGGTTCAGTGGGCGATGCTGGCCCCGATGAGTTGCCCAATCCCGAAGGTCAGCCCGGCGGCGGCCAGCCCGAAAAGGACCTGCCGGACCGCTGAAAATAACGCGCTCCGTCCCGTCAGCCGGCTGATGCTCGCACCGACAATCAAAAGCGCCACCGCGCTCGCCACCAGGCTGCTGATCACGGCCGGCAGGCCCACGAGAAAGATAAACGGGGCCACCGGCACAATCGCGCCCAGGGTAAAGAGCACGAACGACGCGCCCGCCGCCTGCCAGGCTGACCCCCCCAGGTCGTCCGGGTTGATACCCAGCTCCTCCCGCGCCATCGTGTCCAGCGCGTACTCCGGGTTCTTCATCAACTGCGCCGCCACCTGGTGCGCCAGGCTCTCCGACAACCCTTTCGCCTGAAACATGACGACGAATTCCGCGTACTCCGCCTCCGGGATCAGGCGCAGGTGCTGCTGCTCGATCTTCAACTGCCGGGCATGCAGTTCGCGGGCGCTTTGCACCGAGAGCCATTCCCCCATCGCCATCGCACAGGCCCCCGCAAGCAGCCCCGCCAGACCGGTGATGAGAATCGCCCGCGACTCCAATGCGGCCCCGGCCACGCCCATCACCAGGCTCAGATTCGACACCAGCCCATCGTTGACCCCCAACACGGCCGCCCGCAGCACGTTCCCGCCAATGCTACTCTCATGACTCTCCAGCGCGGGGCGGGCCGCACCACGCGCCGTCGCTATGCGCTGCAGTGCCTTGCGGACGGATTGCACAGGAGACAAGGGTTCGCTCCTTTTTGTTGGTTCAGCGGCCATACGCACCAAGTCCTTGTTCTACGGAACGATCGCCTCGTCCCGGCTCCTTTTCGGGAAGGATCCCGGCGTGATGCAGCGCCCGGCCCGGTTCGTGATCCGCTGATGCCCGCCGCGGCAGGCGCGCCGGCTGTCTACGTTAGCCCCGCTGCGGGAACGGCGCCGGAGGTGGCTGCGGTTCCGTCGGCCAGGGCCGGCGGTGGCGCGCTAGCGGCGGGGCGGCCCTTCCTGACTAGCGCCGCCCGTCCGGTCCTTGTGCGCGCGGCACCCCCCAGCTCCAGCGGGCCTACCTACGCCTCGCACTCCCCCCGCGCCGCCCACCGGATCGCCGCCACTAACGCGTCGCGGCTGCCATCCTTCAGCAGAAACCGGCACGCCCCGGCGCTGAGCGCCTGCTCGCGTGTCGTCGCATACAGGCCCAGGAGGATCACCTGCGTCGGCGGCACCTGCCGGCAGAGGCGCTGCGTGACCCTGATGCCGTCCAGTTGGCCCGCCCGGCCCGTGCGGGCATCGATCACCGCCACGGCGGGGTGGAACTGCCCGGCGAGCGCCAGGACCGCGTCGTCATCATGCGCGGTGGCGATGACTTCCACGTCGACCCTGTCGTGGAGCCAGCGCACCAGGGCGCGGCAGATCAGCGGATCGCCGTCCGCAATCAGCACGCGAATCGGTGCACTCTTCATGGTGCCCTCCCTTAAGGCTGGCTGGCTTGGGATTGGCCCACCAGGATTGGCCCCGCGATCTCGCGGGCGCCGGACCGGCGGCACCCGGTTGCTCCACGGAGGTCAGAGGGCGGTCCGCGCGCCTACTCGGCCCGCTCCTTGATCCCCAGCAGACACTTACGCATCATCACGATGTCCGCGAACTCCACCAGCAGGTCGAACAAGAGCAGCGGCGAGGTCCCGTGATCGCGCAGGCGCACCCGGGTGACCAGGCGCGTCTGGCGCTCATTGACCGCGTCCAGGCCCCAGTACCAGGTGCTGTCCCCGGCCTTGTCCCCCCAGAGCATCCAGCGGTTGGGCGCGAGCGCCTTGACCCATAGGCCCGCTTTGCCATCCGGGCTCAACGGGATCCCGTCCCCCACCGCCAGGTGTTGGAACTCCGGCAGGATCCGCGCGGAACTGGGGTGGCCCAAGTTGTCGAACAAGTCATAGCTGGACCAGCCCGCGCGGGTGACGCCGATCTGGACCAGCCAGGGCCAGATCGCCGCAGGTCGCGCCTGGCTGGTCACGGCGCGGGTGGCGTTAAATGTGGGCTGCGTCACCATAGCGTCGCCGGGCAGGGCGCGGCTCACCTCGGCGTCGGTGGCGCCCCAGCGCAGTTGCCAGGGCCGGATGACGCGCAGATACCCGCCTAATGTGCTGGCTCCCAGGGCCGCCAACCCGATACCGATCTTTTTGAACATACGGGGTTCTCCTTGGTGCAGATCATGCGGCGATGGTTGAGCAGAATAGCCCTCGCTCCCCCGGCAACTCCCCGCGGGTTGCCAGTAGCGCAATGGAACGCCGCGTCGGTCGCGTCAGCGTACAACCGCGAGCGGGCCGAGCAGCGCCCGGTCCGGGGCTTGCGGCGGGGCCGCCCCGGCGCGACAAACGCCGTACGCGGGGCCGGCTCAACGCGGCGCCGGCCCCGCGTACGGCGTTTGTCGCCCGTGTTTGCGCGCTTACGCGGCGCTGGTGGCCACGGCACTGACGGGCACCAGCTGCGTGACCCGGTTCGGCGCAACGAACAGCTCGAAGGCGAGCGCCGCCGCGACGAGTAGGGCCGCCAGCGCGAGGCCGACGCTCGCATATATCGCGATGTCGCCGATCGTCGAGAAGGCCCAGGCCTGGTTCAGCATCGAGCGGAGCGTCTCACCCCGAAATAACGTATCGACCAGCGCTGCCGCCGCGGCCTTCTTGACCGGGTCCGTCTCGGTCCGGGCCTGGGTGGACCAGTAGGAGTACGGCTTGCCGGGCGGGTCGCCCGTTTCGCTCAAGTGCAGGCCGATGAACTGATCGGCATAGGCATGCGCCTGCGCCCCGTTCAGCACTTGCTGACCCGCATACTGGTTCAGATCCGCCGGAAGTCCTTTCCCCACCGGGGGGAAGTTGATCGCCTGCGGACGTAACTGGTTCGTGATCTGGTCGTGGGTGAAGCTGCCAGCAAAATAGGCCAGGCCCGCGCCGAACCCGAAAACAACGATCATCACGACCTGCAGGCTGATGATTCTCCAACGAATATCTCTGTTCATTCGATGACCCTCCTGTGTTTTCCTGAATTGCTACCGGTGTACAGCGGTTGACCGCACGCTGGCGGCGGTCAGCGATGATCGCATCCGGCGCCAGCGGGCTTGCGTCGGCGGGGACCTCACGCCGATCGGCACTGTGGCTGCAGCGGGGGGGAGTCGCTTCCAGCGGTTCATGCGGTCCCCCTCGCGAGCGTGAACCATCCTCGTGGACTTCTCGTGGACTTCTCTAGTATGGCTCCGGTATGCCCCAGGCACCTCGGTGATCCCACCAGTCTGCGGACACACAAATACCCTGGTCGCGGACCAGGGTACGGCAGGTCTATGGATAAACTGCGGGTCGCGCGGCCTATCGCCCGCTCGTCATTGGCCTTACGCGCGGCGCAATAGTCCTTGCTCTGTGGCGACCGCCACCGCCTCGCCCCGGCTCCCGACGTGGAGCTTCTGCAGGATGTTCCTGACGTGGTACTGCACCGTCTTGGCCGTGATGTGCAGTTGCGCGCCGATCTGCTTGTAGGGCAAGCCTTGCGCCATGCACCCCAGGATCTCCCGCTCGCGCGCGGTCAGCGCGTCTGGATCTACTTCCCGCCCGGCCAGCACGGCAAAGCGGTCCATCACCCGCGTCGCCAACGCCGGCGTAAGCGATGACTCGCCGCGGCAGGCCGCCCGCACCGCGGCGATCACGGTCGCCGGCGAGGCGTCCTTGAGCAGGTAGCCCCGCGCCCCGGCCTTAAGACTGGCAAAGACGGTCTCATCCTGGTCGAACACGGTCAAGATGATGACTTCGACCGCCGGGTGCGCGGCCCGTACCCGCGGTAGCGCGTCGAGGCCCGACAGCCCCGGTAGTTGCAAATCGAGGAGGACGACGTCCGGCTGCAGCCGGCCCGCCTGCTCGACGGCCGCCCGGCCGTCGTCCGCCTCGCCCACGACCGCCATGTCCGGCTGCCCCTCCAGGATGCGGCGGAGGCCTTGCCGCACGATGGCGTGATCGTCCACGACCAGGACGCGGATGCGGCGCGCCTCCCGCGCCGGCCCGGGCGGCGTATCCGGCAGCACCAGCGCGGCCATCGCCGTCCCGGAGCGGACGGTGGGTAGCGTCGTGCGGACCGCCGTACCATGGCCCGGCTGGCTGGTGACCAGGAGTTCCCCGCCCAGGATCCGTGTCCGCGCCGCCATACTCAACAGGCCGAACCCGCCCGCAGCGTTTGGTGCGGTCGTGCCCGGCGCGTCGGGCACAAAGCCGACCCCATCGTCTTCGACCGTGAGGACGACGACTCCCTCCTCGAACGCCAGTCCCAGGATGACGTGGCGCGCGGCAGCATGCTTATAGATATTCTGAAAGGCCTCTTGGGCGACGCGGAAGAGGGCCGTGGCCAGGTCCGGCGTCAAGGGCGGTTCGCTGCCGTGGACGTGAAACTGGGTGGTCACGGCCGCCCGGGTCGCCAGGCTGGCGAGCTCCAGGGTCAGGGCGTCCGGCAACGACTGGTGCTGCAGGGGGGTGGGGTGCAGGCCCAGGACGGAGCGCCGGGCCTCCTCCAACGCGCCCCGCGCGAGCAGCTCCGTTTCGGCCAGCATAGCGGCTTCGACCCGGCTGCGACGGGAGCGGATCCGTTGGAGGGCGTCGAGGTTGATGATAATGCCGGCGAGCGACTGCGCCAGGGTGTCGTGGATCTCGCGCGCCAGGCGATTGCGCTCCTCGACGACGGCCAGGGCGCGGGCCCGTTCATCCAGGCGGCGATGTTCCAGCGCCACGGCGAGCAGGTTGGCGAGCGGCTCGACCAGCAGCACATCCTCCGGGCGATGGAGGCCGGGCACCGCGCTGATGAGCACCAGCCCCCCCAGGACGTGCGGGGCTGCGGTAATGGGCACAATCAGGCCTGCGTGTCCGGCCTGCTCCAACAGGAGCCGATCCCCGGCATACTGATCGGCGGTGGCCGCGAAGTCGGGGACGACCGCGGGGTGATTGGCGAGCAGCGCGGGGCCGAAGGAGAAGGCGCTGAACGACCAGGATCGGCCCGCTTCGACGATCGGGGGCTGGCAGAAGGCGACGGCGAACTCCTGGGCCGCGGCGGCGTCCC
>JBBSEL010000030.1:0-12635 GCA_038239755.1 Chloroflexia bacterium
GTTGCCCGGATTGCGCGTGCGCCTGCTGCGCTCCGACGAGGGGGCGACGTGGAACGCCTTTGCCGGAGCCGCCCCGACCGGACACCTGCTTCAATCGGCGGAATGGGGCGCGTTCAAGGCAGAATGGGGCTGGCAGGCCCGCCGGATCGTGGTGGAGCGGGCCGATACGCCGCCCGGCAGCAGCATCCTGGCGGGGGTGCAGGTGCTAATGCGCCAGCCGTTCCCCCGCGTGCCGTTCAAGGTGGCCTATGTGCCGCGCGGGCCGCTGGCCGACCCGCTGACGACCGCGCCGCGCGTGCTGGGCGCGCTGTGGGGGGGGCTGCACCGGGTCTGCCGCCGCCAGCACGTCATCTTCTGCAAGATCGAGCCGAACCTCCCGGCCAGCCCGGCGCTGAGTGCTGAGTGGCAGTCTGCCGGGTTCCGCCCTGCCAGCCACATCCAACCGCTCAGCAGCATCATCCTCGACCTGGACGGCAGCGAGGACGAGATCCTGGGGCGGATGAAGCCGAAGACGCGCTATAACATCCGCCTGGCCGGGCGGCGCGGGGTCCAGGTTCACGCCGCGACAGGCGAGGACGAGCTACGGGCCTTCCACGCGCTGATGGAAGTGACCGGCGACCGCGACGAGTTCGTGGTCCGCCCATTCGACTACTACCGCGACGCCTGGCGGCAGTTCACCGGGGCACACGGCCCCGCCGCCCCCACCATCACCCTGCTGCTGGCGACCCACCCCGATCACGGCACGCAGCCCATCGGCGGCCTGATGATCTTCGCCTTCGCCGGAGAAGCGATCTACCTCTACGGCGCGTCCAGCGACACCGGGCGCGAGCATATGCCCAACTACCTGCTCCAATGGGAGGCGATCCGCTGGGCGCGGGGGCAGGGCTGCCGCACCTACGACTTCTGGGGCATCCCCGACAACCCCGAAGCCGCTGCCCCCGACGGCGACAACCCCAACGTGCGCCAGGGCTTGTGGGGCGTCTATCGCTTCAAGCAGGGCTTTTCGGGCCGCGAAGTGACCTACACTGGCGGCTGGGATTTCGTCTACAACCCCGTCCTCTACCGCCTCTACCAGTACCGCGAAGCCCGCCGCGCCGCGGGGGGTCTGGCCGCCGCCGGATAACAGCCTCGTATTCACCAACGCGGCTACACCCGCTCTCACAGCCCCAAAGGATGGCAGAGCGTACCCCCCTGGTAGACGTGGGGGAAGCCCCGATCAAAGCCCCGGAGGGGCAACAGACGGTAGCCCACGGCGTGAGCCGTGGGGGAACGCCCCAGAAAAGAACGTAAGCCCCGGCGGGGCGACAGAGGGACCGTGGGAGTCTCGTCATCTGTCGCCCCTCTGGGGCTTTGAGATCAGGGCGGCGTATACCCACAGTTCGCACTGTGGGCTATCGTCTGTCGCCCCTCCGGGGCTGTGAGATGGGAGCCTATACCCACGGTTGGCACCGTGGGCTATCGTCTGTCGCCCCTCCGGGGCTGGGGGACGGGGATGAGAGTTAATCCGCCAGCGCGGTCACCCGCCAGGGCAGATCGACGGTGAAGGTGCTGCCCTGGCCGGTGGTGCTGGCGACACGGATCTCGCCACCGTGGGCGCGCACAAGCTGGTGGCTGACGTAGAGGCCGATGCCAAGGCCACTGCTGCGGGTCTGGAGCGCATTTTCGGCCCGGTAAAAGCGGGTGAACAGGTGGGGAATGCTCTCCGGCGGCACGCCGATGCCCTCATCTTGGACCGCGAGCCGCACCCGGCCTGCGTCAGGCACCCCCTCGGCGGTGAGCATGATCGCCACCGGCCCCCCCTTCGGGCTGTATTTCACCGCATTGTTCAAGAGGTTGAGCATCACCTGTTCCAGGCGCACCCCATCCACCAGTACCGGAATAGCGGGTGGATGGGCGCTAAAGAAGAACTGATGCTGCAAAGTCAGCGGTTGTTGCTGCTCGACCACGCGCCGGATCAGCGCCACCAGATCGATCCGCTGCGGGCGCAACTCCAGGTGCCCGCTGGTGATGCGCGACATGTCCAGCAGATCGCTGATCAGGCGGTTCATGCGGTCCACCTGGCTATAGATCGTTTCCAGGGCCTTCACGTCCGCTTCGCGTTCGGGCTGGTTGCGGATCCGCCGCAGGAGCATCTCCGAGTAGCCACGCACCGCCGTCAGGGGGGTCCGTAGCTCATGCGAAGCGATAGAGATAAACTCGTCCTTGAGCTGGTTGGAGCGCTCCACTTCTTCCAGCAGTTCGCGGGTGTGTTCGTAGAGGCGAGCGTTTTCGATCGACAGGGCGATCTGGTTGGCCGCCGATTCCAGGAAGGCCAGATCGGCGGCGCTGAAGCGGCGATGGGGTCCATCGAGCAGTACGAGACTGCCGATAGCCTCCCCTCGGCTGATGATCGGCAGGCTGACAAAGCTGCCCGCGCCCCACTCGCTCAACTGGCGACGCATTGCGCCCGGCAGGCGAGTGCTACCATCGCCACTGTAGATCGGTCGCCCGGTGGCGAGAACCCGGCGCGCCAGCGAATCCTCGCCCTGGCTGAGGTCGGGCGGCGGGCTGGGCAGCGCCTCCGCGAAGCCCGTCGCCGCCACCGGGTGCAGGTCGTGCGCTGCCGCGTCTAGCACGTAGAGCGCGGCCATTTGGGTGTGGCTGGCCGCCATCAGGGCCGCGAGAGCCGGAGGGCCGCTCTCGGCCAGCACCAGGGAGCCGCTCAGGGCCAGGGCCACCGCGCTGAGGGCGGTCAGCCGGGCCACCTGGCGGCGGGCGCGGTCATAAAGCTGGGCATTCTCAATCGCCAGCGCGGCCCGGCTCGCCACTTCCTGCGCCAGGACATATTCGTCTTCAGTGAAACCGTCGGGTCGCGCCGGAGCGGCCAGGGCCAGGATCATCAAGCCCAGTACCCGCCCCTGCCCCATCAGCGGCAACATCAAGAGCGCGGTCGGTCGCATCAGCGCGATCATCCCGGCCTCAACCGGGGTCGCCACCGCTTCGATCAAATCCCCGCTCACCTGGTGGATCCAGAGCGGCTCCCCGCTGGTCAGCACCTGCCCGGCCAGCCCGTGGGCGGTGGAGAGAATGTAGCGGCGGCGCAACCGCTGCATCTGTTGCAACCGCTCCAGGTCTTCGTGGTAGACTGCCATCAGCCGCAGCCGCGTCGGGTTGCTTTCGTCCACCAGATCGATGAGGCACCAATCGCCCAACCCGCCTGCCGTGCTGCGGGCCACCCGGCGCAGCACCTCGCGCAGCTCCAGGCTGGCCGAAAAGTGGGTGCCCAGTTCGGCCAGCAAAAGCGCACGCCGTTCCGAGGCCTGGAGCCAGTGGCGCGCGAGGGTCTGCTCGGTCACATCGCGCCCGGTGCCTACTGCGCCGACCACCGCCCCGGTATCGTCCCGCAGGGGGGCCGCACTCCAACGGGTGATCACCTGGGAGCCGTCGGGCCGCCGGAAGACCACATCCACATCCGCCACTGTCACGCCTTCACGCCAGGCGCGGACCACCGGCAGAGCGTCCGGCGGGTAGAGCGTGCCATCCAGGCGGTACAGGCCGTAGACCGACGAATGCTCTGCCGCGTCAGCGTCAGGGCGCAGCGGGCGGGCCAGGGCCTGTTCCAGCGGCGTGTTGAAGAACACGGTGTGCCCTGCCGCATCCACCACCGCCAGCATGTCGGTGATCGCCACCGCCACCTGCCGCCAGGGGATCCGGGCCACTTCACCAGCCGTATAGTTCGATTGAGCAAAGTCAGATACTAACACACCATCATTATAATAGGGTGCGGAGATCCCGTCAAACAAACGAGCTGATCAGTATTCGGCGCAGACTGTTGAACTCGCACGCTGGCAGCCCGGCGCATCAGGCAGTATAATAGGGGGAGATACACTATGAGCAGAGGAGCCGCCTGTTGCGAACACTGATCGGGTTGCTGGGTCTGGCCGCGCTGGTGCTGGTTGCCGGGTTGGCCTGGGGCAGCCGTACCCCCGGCGCGCCCTTGTCGGCAGGGCTGGCCCCCCGCGTGGATGGGCGCATCGCCTACGCCAGCCGGGGCAGCATCTACGTCTGGAGCGACGGCAAGGCCAATCGCCTGACCACCGGCGACCACGACACCGGCCCGGCGCTGTCGCCCGATGGCGCGCAGGTAGCATTCGCCCGCGTGGATCCCATCGGCTGGTCAGACCTCTACCTGGCCCCCACCAACGGCGGGCCGGCCCGGCCCGTCACCAACAACCGCCCCGGCCCGAACAGCGAAGTCGGCACCCAGGCCTATGCCGAGAAGTCGCTGTGGGTGCTGCAACCGGCGTGGTCGGCAGACGGCAATCGCCTGGCCTTCCTCTCCGACTCGGGCACGCCGGAACTGGCCCTGTGGGTGGCGAACGGCGACGGCGAGAATCGGCAGCGGCTGGTACAACTGGATGGCGGGTTGGAGCGCCCGGTTTGGTCGCCCGATGGGACCGAGATCGCCGCCACGACCTACTCCACCGGACGTGCCCAGGTCTGGAGCTATAACCTGAACGCGAGCGAATGGCGCGAGATCGCTGCGCCGCCCGACGGGGCCTACGATCCGGCCTGGTCACCCGATGGACAGTGGATCGCCTACACCGCCCGCGAGGGCCGCACGAACAACCTGTGGATGGTCCGCGCCGACCGCAGCCACGACCCGACCCGCCTGACCAACGGTGGCACCGCCCGCAGCCCGGTCTGGGCACCCAACGGCAACCAGATCGCCTTCATTGCCGAGCATGACGGCACCTTTGACCTCTACACGCTCGATATCACCACCGGAGCGACCGTCACCGCAGGCAGCCCCCAGCAGGTCACCAGCAATGGGGCGCTTGATGCCACCTCCGGACTGTCCTGGAGCCGCTAAAGATGCACCACGAAGGACACGAAGGACACGAAGCAGCTTAATCTTCGTGTCCTTCGTGCCCTTCGTGGTGAACCACCCTACCAGCCGTAGCGCTCCTCTTTCCACGGATCGCCGCGCATGTGGTAGCCCGCGTCCTCCCAGAAGCCGGGCGCGTCCTCGGCCAGGAACTCCATGCCGCGCACCCACTTGGCGCTCTTCCAGAAGTAGAGGTGGGGCACCACCAGCCGCATCGGCCAGCCATGCTCCGGCTCCAGGTCTTCCCCGTCGGCGCGGTTGGCGAACATGATGTTGGGCAACTGCAAGTCGGCCAGCGGCACATTGGTGGTGAAGCCGTTGTCGGCGTGGACCATAACAAAGCGCGCTTCTGGCTTGGGCCGGACGAGATCGAGCACGGCCTTCATCGGCACGCCCTCGAAGGTGGTATCGAAGCGGCTCCAGCGGGTGACGCAGTGGATATCTGCCGTCATCGTCGTCTGGGCCAGGGCCAGGAACTCGTCATAGTTCCACTTCAGCGGGTTCTCGACCAACCCCCAGACACGAAAGTCCCAGTTGGCGGGCTGGCGGCGCGACACCGAGCCATAGTGCAACACCGGCCACTTCTCGGTCAACGATTGGCCGGGCGGAAGCCGCCGCTTGATCTCCTCGTCGGTATAGCGGCTCTTTTTCTTCCCAAACATATCAAATAACATTGCCATATGCGTGCTCCTCGGGGGCGGATTCAGGTAAAGGCGCGGATCGGCGGCCCCCGGTCTGAGATCCGTCGCCTGTTCGGCGGCACCCCGGCAGTGGCCCGAGTGTCGCCTTCTTTATAGCACACGATGGGTATCCATGTGTACTCTTACTACGTAGGCAGCGCGGCGGTTGGATGTGTCACAGGCAGCACGGGCGGGGTGCGGTGGGTTGGGGCTACCAGCGTCCGACCAATAGCGGCGGGCGGGCAGGCGCAGGGGCGGGTGGCTGCACATATTCGGCCTCGATCAGCCGCTTCAAATTCTGCTGGCTCTGGACCGTCCGGCGAGTGTAGACCCCCCGACTATGCAGGCGCTCCACCAGCCCGGCGAAGATGCCCCCGCGCGCCGCGATATTCAAGACCAGCGTCCAGTTGGTGGTGCCGTCCCCGTTATCGTGCAGGTGCGAACTGCCACCCACGCTGTGCAGGAGCGTGCCCCGGTTGAAGCGGATCGCCTGGAAGGCCATGCGCTCCGGCGGACTCCAGGCCAGGGTCTCGATCTCCCACCAGGGGTGGCGACCCAATACTCCCTGGAAGGTCAGGCGGGTACGGCTCCCGCGCCGCTGGGCTAGCGGCGTCAGCGCCGCCACGTCCCGCACGTCCACGTCCCACTCGGCCCGCCGGGCGGGATTGTGCAACAGGCTCCAGACTTCCTCGCGTGGGGCCATGATCCGAAGGGTGGACTCAATATGCTGGCTCATCTTCCCGGCTCCTTGACCAACACTAGGTGGCGGTGCAGACCTCGCCCTGGGGATGCACCAGACGGAGATCGCTGAGGATTAGGAGGGGGACAGCGAGGATACCGGGTGATGGTCCTCAGGAGCAGGACGTTCCTCGGCCCCTAGTATAGCACGCTCCCCGGCCCGGCGCAACAAGTGCAACAGTGAATTTTGCAGGCACGCCCCTTGCTCAACTCTGGAACTATGACTGATCTCCGCCAACAACTCGAACCGCTGATCCGCGAAGAAGAAACGACCCGGCTGCGCCGCCTCGAATGGGACCGCGCCGGGGATCCCCTGGGGTTTACCCGCGTAGACACCGCCTGGGGAGCCGCGACGCGCCGCCTGGCCGCCGCCGCCCGCGAGGCGTTGCGCGAAACCGGCCTGCTCCGCGATGGCAGCCGGGCGCTGCGCGGTACCGGCTACACCATCACCCGCTTCCCCCTGGAAGACGGCGTGCTCCGGGTCGAACTGGCCGGGGGTCCTGACAACCCGGTCGAGTTTCTCCATGTGCCCCCCGCCACCGATGCCCTGCGCACCCTGCTGGACGACTTCTACACCAGGACCGGGCTAGAAATCCGGATGCCGGACGAGTTGTTGACGTGAAACGTGATGCGTGATGCGTGATGCGTGATGTAGTGCGTAGTGCGTAGTGCGTATTGTCCGTCACGGCCCCCTACCTGCTCGCCCTTGATCCCTGATCCTTGGTGCTTGACCACCACCCACCAACCACCAACCACTCGTCCCCGCCCCGTCCTTGTGCATTTTGGTACAATTTGACGGAAAAGGGCGTGCCCCCCTTCCCTAACGTAAAAAGAATCTGCTATAATAAAGCGTTACGTGCCGTCAGATGACACCAGGACCAGTTTGACGGATTTCAGGCGAACGGGATCTGACGCCCCAGCCGCCCCATAGATGGAGGCCCCCCCTCTGCGGCCCATACTGGACACTGAGGTGCGCGAGCGGATTGAGCGGGAGGAGTTTGACCGCCTCTCACCGTTGGCCCAGAAGGCGGCACGGTCACGGGGGCGGGCACGACCCGAAGCCCCCGACGCCGTCCGCACGGCCTTTCAGCGCGACCGCGACCGGATCATCCACTCCAAAGCGTTTCGACGGCTCAAGCACAAGACCCAGGTATTCATCGCCCCCACCGGCGATCATTACCGCACGCGCCTGACCCACACGCTGGAGGTGGCCCAGATCGGGCGCACGATTGCCCGCGCCTTGCGTCTTAACGAAGATCTCGTCGAGGCGATCAGCCTGGCCCACGACCTGGGGCACGCCCCGTTCGGCCACGCCGGAGAAGACGTGCTGCGCGAGGTCTACCATCCCGACTACCGCCACAACGACCAGAGCTTGCGCATCGTGGACTACCTGGCGAAAGACGGCCAGGGCTTGAACCTGAGCGCCGAAGTGCGTGAGGCCTTGCCGAACAGCACCCCGATTCAGGAGGGCATGGGCGGCGAAGGCCGGGGCCACGGCAGCTTGGAAGCCAAAGTGCAAAAGCTGAGCGACAGCGTCGCCTATATCAACCATGACATTGACGATGCGATCCGGGCCGGGCTGATCACCCCCGCCGACCTGCCGCCTGACGCGGTGGCCATGCTGGGGCCGAACCACTCGGAACGGATCAACACCCTGGTCACCGACCTGATCAGCCACAACTGGGACGTGGCCGAACCGCCCGACCCGACCATCGATCCGTATACCGTCGAGTTGACGCTCAGCCCGGAAGTGGAGCAGGCCGCCGACACGTTGCGCAGCTACCTGTACAACCATGTCTACACCAACTCGGCAGCGAAGGATGAGTTGGGCCGGGTGCACAGCCTGATCACGGCGCTGTACCATTATTTCTGCGAACATTTTGACGAGATGCCGCCGGAGATGACGGCCAACCCTCGGCACGAGCCGACCGAACGGATCGTCACGGATTACATTGCCGGGATGACCGACCACTACGCCATCGAGACCTTCGAGCGGATCTATGTGCCGCGCCTGTGGTCCCGCTAGCCGCACATTAGCGCCGATCAAGAAAGCAGCCCTGTGGCCGATACGAACGACAGCATCAAAGATATCAAGGCCCGCCTGAGCATCGTCGATGTGGTGCAGGAGACGGTGCCCTTGCAGCGCGCCGGGCGCAACTTCAAGGGGCTGTGCCCATTCCACGGCGAGAAGTCCCCCTCGTTCGTCGTCTACCCCGAAAACGGCAGCTTTCACTGTTTCGGCTGCGGGGCCAACGGTGACATCTTCGGCTTTGTCATGCAGAGCCAGGGGATCGAATTCCGCGAGGCGCTGGAACGGCTGGCCCGCAAGGCCGGGGTGGAACTCCGCAGCCGCGACGATGCCGAGGTGGCCCGCGACCGCCACCGGGAGCGGCTGAGCGAGGCGCTGGCCGGAGCGGCGCTCTACTGGCACAACCTGCTGGTGCGCGCCCCCAACGAGGGGGCCAAAGCTGCGCGGGCCTACACTCAGAGTCGCGGTCTGACCGAGGCGACCATTACCGGCTTCCAACTGGGCTACGCCCCCGATAGCTGGGATGCCACCAGCACCTATTTGCGCGAACGGAGCTTCAGCAACGCCGAACTGCTAGAGGCCGGGCTGCTGGTCGAACGTGACCCCGATAACAAGGAAGCGGGCACCTACGACCGCTTCCGCAACCGGCTCGTCTTCCCCATCCGCGACAGCAAGGGGCGGATCACCGGCTTCGGGGCGCGTGCCCTGGACGACCATCCGCCCAAGTACCTCAACTCGCCCCAGACCCCGCTCTATGACAAGAGCGCCACCCTCTACGGCATCGATTCCGCCGCCACTGCTATCCGCGCCGCCGGGACCGCTGTGATCGTCGAAGGCTACATGGACGTGCTGATCGCTCACCAGACCAGCCACACCAACGTGGTCGGCGCGAGCGGCACCGCCCTGACCGAGAAGCAGGCGACCATCCTCAAAAAGCTGGCCCGGCGCATCGTCCTGGCGCTGGACGCCGACGCGGCGGGCGACCTGGCGGCGCTGAAAGGCGCGGCGGTGTTGGAGGAAGCCACCGGGCGGGTGACCATCCCGATCCTGGGGCCGCGCGGCGTGCTGGGTATCGAACGCCGCCTGGATGCCGAAATCCGCATCATGGCCCTGCCCCGCGGCCAGGATCCCGACGAATTGCTGCTTCAGGACCCCGCCGCCTGGGACCGGCTCCTTCAGGACGCCAACCCGGTGGCCGACCACTACATCAACGTGGTCACCGGCGGCCTGGACATGCGCACTTCACGCGGCAAGCGCGACGCGGTGACCCAACTGGCCCCGCTGATCCGCGCTATCGGTGACCCGGTGGAGCGCGCCCACTACATGCAAAAGCTGGCGACGCTGACCCAGAGTCCGCTGCTGATCATCGAGCAGGCGGTTTCCCGCGCCTCCGCCCCCCCGGCCCCGCTGCCCCAACGTGGGCTGGAACCCCCCCACCCCGGCGGTGGAACCGCCCGCCCTGGAGCCACCGTGGTACCGAACGGGGCCACGGCCTTAAACGCCGAAGATCATCTGCTCAGCCTGCTGATTCGCTACCCGCAGGCGATTGGGCTGCCCGACGTGCCCTCCCCGACCCGTTGGGTGCGTAGCGAGAACCGGTTGATTGCCGAGGCACTAGGGACGGCCAACGCCGAAGGGGGCGAGGCCGGGCCAGAAGCGATCACCGAAGCGGCGCGTGCCCGGCTGGATCCCGAACTACAGGAGCATTTCGACTTCCTGCTGGCTCGGGCCGAAGCCGCCCCGCGTATCCCCTCCTACAAGCTCCAGGCCGAGTTGCAACAGCGCACGCAACGCCTGGATGAGTTCAACGATCGCCTGTGGTTGCAGCAGTGCGAGTTCATGATTCAAGAGGCGCTGAACAGTGGCGATACCGACACGATCCAACGGCTATTGCCGGTACTCGACCAGAAACGGCCCCACTTTCTGGCCTACGCCCCCGCCAAAAGCACCGTCTTCCGCGACAGCCGGGACCCGAACCCCGTCTAGGCCTTGAACACCAACGCTGGAGGAGCCACCAACCATGCCGAAACGCGATGAGTATTACCGGGACGATGAATTCAGCACCCCCGACGACCCACTGGACTTGCTGAGCGAAGACCTGCTGGAGCGGGGCGCACCGCTGGACGAGGGCGCGGATGGGGAACCGGTGCCCGGCGCAGTAGGGAGCAATGGGCGCACCCCTCGTCTTCTCCATACGCGGTCCCGCCTGGAAGCGCTGGATCCCGAGGGCCTCCATGCCGAAGACCTGCCCGGCCTGTTTGCACGGGGGAAGCAGCAAGGCTTCGTCACCGCCGAAGAAATCTTGCAGATCCAGCCGGAGCCAGAAATGCATCTCGAAGAGGTTGATGAGCTATACGCCGAGCTACTCGACCTCAACATCGAAGTGTTGGACGAGCAAGAACTGCCCGACCCGACGCTGGGCCATGTGGCGGAGCCGGGCCAGCCCGCCACCATCGACCTGAGCAACCAACTCGACGGCATCAGCACCGACGACCCGGTACGCATGTACCTGCGCGAGATCGGGCGCGTTCCGCTGCTGACCGCCGACCACGAAGTCGCCCTTGCCAAGCGCATGGAGCGCGGGCTGTTTCTGGAGCAAGTGATCGAGGAATTGGGCGATGGGGGCTTTGCTCCGTCCGGCGAGATCATCTGCCTGGACCTCTACCAACGGCTGCGCCAGCTCTGGCCGCTGGCCGAAGAGGTCTACTGCGCGCACTACGGCGGCACCCTGCCCCCCACCCGGCACGATGTGCTGGTGGCGCTGATCCCGGTCAGCCAGCTAGACCCAGTCATTATTCGCAACCTCGCCGAGCGCGGCTCTATCAGCACCAATCGGGTCGAAGATCACCTGCGGCACACCCTGCTGGTCTTCGAGCTATTGCCGGTCCCCCTGCGCACGCGGGTCAACAACTGGGACTGGCCCGTCGATGGCGACCTGGCGAACCTGCTCAACGCGCTGACCGACCACCTGCGCCATTGCTGGCAGGATGTACGCACCGATGCCACCGAGGCCCGCCGCCACCTGACCGAAGCCAACCTGCGGCTGGTGGTCAGCGTCGCTAAGAAGTACATCGGGCGCGGCATGACCATGCTCGATCTGGTGCAAGAGGGCAACATCGGCCTGATCAAGGCGGTGGAGAAGTTCCGCTACACCAAGGGCTTCAAGTTCTCCACCTATGCAACGTGGTGGATCCGCCAGGCGATCACCCGCGCCATCGCCGACCAGGCCCGCACGATCCGCATCCCCGTCCACATGGTCGAGACGATCAACCGCGTGGTCCGCGCCCAGCGGCGCATGGGCCAGGAGTTGGGCCGCGAACCGACTAGCGAAGAACTGGCCCGCGACCTGGGCCTCTCTGCCGACAAGGTGCGCGAAATCCTGAAGATCTCGCAGGAGCCGGTGTCGCTCGAAACCCCGATCGGCGAAGAAGAGGACAGTCACCTGGGCGACTTCATCGAAGATGCCAAGGCGATTGCCCCCGCCGACGCCGCCAGCCACCGCCTGCTCAAAGAGCAAGTCGAAACCGTGCTGGGCCAACTGACCGAGCGCGAACGCCGGGTGCTGGAACTGCGCTTCGGCCTGGGCGATGGCCGCAGCCGTACGCTGGAAGAGGTGGGCCGCGAGTTCGGCGTCACCCGCGAACGCATCCGCCAGATCGAGTCGAAAGCCCTCAAACGCCTGCGCCACCCCTCGCGCAGCAAGAAGCTGAAGGATTATTTGGAGTAGGGGTTGGGAGATAGAGGCGGGGTTGGTGCGAAGACTACCAACCCCCAGTCTTTGTCCAAGCCCCTATCACTGGCTTGTAAGAACACGTACTGGCGAAACAAGACCAACCCCCATGCAAGCGATTCTTTTCGACCTCGACGGCACCCTGGTAGACAGCCTCGACCTGATCGTGGCCTGCTGGCAGCATACCACCGAGACGCACCTGGGCTACCGCATCCCCCGCGAGACGGTCTTGCCGACAATAGGGCGGCCCCTGCTCAACTGCCTGGACGAGCTAAACCCCGGCCAGGGGGCCGAGATGCTGGCGACCTACCGGGCCTACAACGCGATCCACCACGACAGCCTGATCCGCCTGCCCGACGGCACCCGCGCTATGCTGGAGGCGTTGCGCGGGGGCGGCTTGAAGACCGGGCTGGTCACGGCCAAGGGCTTCCCTATCGCCCAGATGGCCTTGCGCCTCTTCGACCTCGCCCCGCTGCTCGACGTGGTGGTGACGCATGAAAGCACGCACCGCCACAAACCCGACCCCGATCCTGTCCTTTTCGGCTGCACCGCGCTGGGCCTGGACCCCGCCGATGTTTGCTATGTCGGCGA
>JBBSEL010000031.1:0-12629 GCA_038239755.1 Chloroflexia bacterium
ACCAGTGCGAGGCAATCGCCAGCAGCCAGGTTGAAAACCGCCGGTCCTGTTGAAACGTATGAAGCTGAGTCCAGGCGCGCAGGAACACATCTTGCGCGGCGTCCTCGGCCTCACCGGGGGTGCCCAGCATCCGGTAACACAGGTTATAGACTGCCCCCTGGTAGCGTTCTACCAGTGCGGCAAAAGCTGTTTGATCCCCCGCCAGCGCCCGGCTGATCCAGACTCGCTCTTCGCTGTCCTGGACTCCCGCAGGTATCGGCGGGGCGGCAGGCGCAGGTGCGTCTACCATCATTGTACTTGGCAACGGTGCGCCCCCTCGTTCCATGAGGCGTCGTCCTCTCACTATGCTATACGCAGAGTCCGCCCAACGGGTTGCAACCTTCCCCCGCCCCACGGCCCTACCCGCTCATTATACCAACATCCGTGCCCCGCCGGGTATCCGCTAGTACAACCCGCCTGCAAAATTAGTCGATGCCCCTGCCCCCCGCTGTCATCCTGAGCGCAGCGAAGGATCTTGTCCGGGCTGCCTGATCGTTGGCGAAGATCCGAGCAGTTGCCGCCACACCTCTGACCGCCAGGAAGATCCTTCGCTGCACTCAGGATGACAGCGGGGGCAGAGCAACAGCCGGGGTTCCGCCCTGTACCGATTGCCGAGCCGGAATCTACAGGCGACGATCCCTGCTGGCGTAGGGGCGAGCGGCGCTCGCCCGGTTCGGGCGTCCGGGATGTTGGCGCGACCTCTCCTCTGGCGGCGGACAGATCGGGGGCACCCCACCAGGGCGTCTTGCCAGACGCCCCTACACCAACTGTGTGCCCGCCTTCAAACACCGAACAGCCACACAAACTGGCCCCCTGCCGTCGCAGCCGCACAGAAGAAGCAAAAAGGCGGGGTGCATGGGCACCCCGCCTTGGTGACGCTGGTCAGGCGCATTAGGGCTTCGGCACCGCTTTGCCCGTGCCGGTCAGGATGCGATCCTGGGCCGGGGCATAGTGGCTGGTCAGCGTCACATTATCGATCAGGGTGCCATCCTTGTCGTACACCTTGCGGGTGATGCTGGCATCGAACCCGTTTTGCTTGTGCTCGGCCATCACTTGCTGACCCTTCGGCAGCAGGTCACTATCCTCATGGACTACCACATCGCTCGGCGGCACCACGTTCTTGATCACCGACGGCGTCACCTTGACCGTCCAGCCGGGGTTCGTCCCGTATAGCTCGAACAGCACCGTCTCGCCGTTGCTGGCGGCATGGATGCGGATCCAGTTGCCGGTCGTGTTCTTCACCCGCAGGTCTTGTTCGGGCGGTGAGATAGTGGCATCCAGGCCCACGCGACCACTCTGGCCCTGACCGTAGCGCGGGATCCAGTAGCTGTGGTTGCGGCGCTCGACTACCGGCAGCCCCGCCCAGTAGGAACTCTGGAAGAAGGTGGTCGCCACCTGGCAGATGCCCCCGGCCTCGGCGGGCACGGTGGTCAGGTTGCCGTCACCGTCGCGGGTGATGCCGAAGCCCATCTGGAAGCCACGGGCCAGGGTCAGCGGGCCGAGCGCATCGTTCATGCTGAAGATCGCCCCCGGCGGAATCAGCGTCCCATCCACAATCGAGGCCCCGAACTTCACATTATGAGCGCGCCCCGACGACGAACCGGAGAAGCTGGTACTGGCCTTGCCCAGCAGGTCGGGGGTCTGGATGTTCGACAGATCGGCTTCGCTGACGCTGGGCTGGCGCACCACCACCACCATGTCGGCTTCGCTCTGGCCCGCGTTGAACGCGGTGGTCATAGCGGCGGCGGTCGCCGTGTAATCCAGCTTGCGGCCCGGCTTGGCGGCGATCACGGTGGTGATTTGCCCGTTCTGAAGGCGGAAGAGCGGGTCGCGGGCCGCTACGTTCACCTGCCCGGCGACCACGTCCAGCGTGTCGATCAGTTTATCCTGGTCGATAGCGATCGTGTACGGGTTCTTCACGTCAGCAGTCTGGGTCATCACCAGGAAGCGGGCCATCGTCGCGGGCTTGAGCTTGTAATCCTCGCTGTTATAATGCAGCGCAAAGCCCTTCGCCAGTAGCACCTGCACCTGCCCGTAGACCGGGCGCAGGGTCGCCGCCTTCACTTTGGCTTCGACCGCCTTCAGCGGCAGGGTCACCACGCGGATGTTGGGGTCGGTAGCGGCCTGCTGGATGCGGGTCACTGCCGTGGCAACATCCAGTTCCAGCCCCGGCGCATCGGCCACCAGGGTCGCCTTGCCGTCGGTCAGCGAGAGCCGCGCATCCCGCGCCGGGGCGCGGAGTGTGTCGGCAATGGGCTTCAAATAGCTCTGGAGCTTGGCTTTATCCAGGCTCGTCGGGCCGTTGGTCCGGTTGACTGCCGCCTGGCGCAACTGGTCGGGGGTAATCTGGAACACCCAACCGCCGGGGGTCGGGCCGTAGCGCAAGACCACGGCGCGCTCCACAATCACGCTCGGCCCCAGGTCCGCCGGAGGTGCGGCCACGGCTGCGACCGCCTGGACCACCGGAGCGGCAGGCTTGGGCGCGGCGGCCTGGGCCGGAGCCGGGGCGGCGGGCTGCACGGCTTTCACCGGGGCGGCCAGCGGCTTCTGGATCGGGGCGGCCACCGGGGGTGGGGCCGCCGAGCGCGTTGCCAGCATGGCGAGCAGCCCAATGCCCACCAGCGCCAGCAGCCCGATCAGTCCGATACCCAGCAGCAAGGGGCGCCGTACCAGCAGGCGCGGATTCGCAGGGATGGAAAGCATGGTAAAGAAGAACTCCTCTGATGGGGTGAGTTGGTCGCCGTCTGAACGCAACAGGATAAGCACGGCACTTATCCTCTTGTCTTATCTTATTATAGTTATGTTGAATAGCAGTGTAATGAGGGACCCACTTATACGGGGAATTGTAACAGAATTCGGCCCCGCTGACAATAGTACTTTTAGAGCAAAACCCGTGCCGGGAGGCATAATCATCGGGGCAGGAGCCGAAATTACCTCTAGCGCAAGGCCACATCGACCTGATCTAAAATCTGGACGGTGGTGGCGAGATCGTGGTTCCACAAGGCCCGCCCGGCGGTCACCAGTTCCCGTTCCAGGGCGATATTAGCCGGGTCGGTGGTCGGATGGGTGAAGGCGGCGATGAGGCTGGCGTCCCACTGCGAGGGGGGTTGGTCGGGCAGGAGCCGGGCGTCATGGTCGCGGGTTTCTTCGTAGTGGCGCACGGCATCATAATAGCGCACGCGCAGCCGCACCGCCTGGACATCGGCGGCGGTGCGCGGGGTGACGGCCAGCACCGCCCGCCACTCGCGCTCCAGGCTGGCCCAACTCTCCCCGTAGATCGGGGTGGGAGCGGTCGGGGCGGCCAGCAGGCGCTTGAATTTGTCCAGGCCGTAATGCTCGATCAGGTACTGGGTGAGCGCCGCGCCTTCCAGGTAGGCAATCTCGTGCTGCTGATCGTAGAACGCGGTTTGCAGCGTCGTCAGCGGGATATACAGATCGCTGTCTTCGGTAACCAGCGTCGAAGCAAGCACATCCAGCGCCTCTTTGTGATAATGTCCCCCGGCCACCCACACGGCCACGCCCTCGCCCAGCAGCCCGCCCTTGTTGGTCGCGCTGCCCAGCATTTGCTCGACCAGCGCGTGGGTCACTTCGTGGCGAAACACGGTGACCAGGTCGGAGACGATATAGTCGCGGCTGGGGTCGGGGTAGGACAGGAGCAGCACGTTCCCGGTGTAGCTCGCCCCACCCTGCCAGAACACGCGGTTGACCAGATAGACTTGCACTTGTGCCGTGGGCGAGACTTCCAGGGTCACCGCCGCATCGGTCACGGCCTGCTCCCCGGTCGTCTTGATCAGTTCGATGTCGGTAGCGGCCTGGGTGCCGGGCAGATAGTAGAAAGTGAAGTGCGCGGTGGTGGCGTGCTGCCAGGCGGCGACGGTGTCAGGGGTTGGGGGTTGGGGGTTGGGGGTTGGGGACGTTGTTGGGAGGGCGAAAGTAGCCGTGGGGGGCGCGAGAGTGGGCGAGGGCGGGACGGCGGTGGGGGTTGGATTGATGCTGAGGCAGGCGGGGAGGATTAACGCAAAGACGCAAAGGAGCAGGAGGCGCAAAAGGGCGGGGTGCCCCTTTGCGCCTTTGTCGCTTTGCGTCTTTACGGTCAACCCGGTCACCGGGTGAAAGCGTCGTACTGCGGGCGCAGGCGCATCGGCAGCCGCCCGTCGATCAGGGTGCCGTCGGGGGTGAATTCTTCGCTGAGCACGATGCCCTTGCGGTGGAACTGCGCGGTCAGATCGCCCGCGCTGTAGGGGATCAGCACATGGACGTGGGCCATGCCCCGGTCCAGTTCGGCGGCGATCCGCTCGCGCAGGCGGTCCAGCCCGATGCCATCCCGGGCCGACACGGGCACAAAATCGGGGCGCAAACCCAGGTCGGCCACAAGGTGGTCGGCGGTGGTGCCGTCGGGCGAGGCGTGCTCGGTCACCGGGGCATCGTCGCGGGCGGTCAGGCGGTCGATTTTGTTGAGCACGACCAGGCGCGGCTTGTCGGCTACCTGGAGTTCTTCCAGCACCCCTTCCACCGTCTGCGCCTGTTCGGCGGCGTTGTGGTGGGTGATGTCGATCACATGGAGCAACAGGTCGGCCTCCTCGATCTCCTCCAGGGTCGCCTTGAACGCTTCGACCAGGGTCGTCGGCAGACGCTGGATGAAGCCGACCGTGTCGGTCAGCAACACCTGCCGCCCATCGGGCAGTTCCAACTGCCGGGTGGTGGGGTCGAGCGTGGCGAACAGCACGTCGGCGGCCAGCACGGTAGACCCGGCCAGCGCATTGAGCAGGGTCGATTTGCCCGCGTTGGTGTAGCCGACCAGCGCAACGACCGGAATCCCCGCCCGGCGGCGTTGTTCGCGGTAGAGTTCGCGGTGGGAGTGGACCTGGCGCAGATCTTCTTTCAGCCGGGCGATGCGTTCGCGGGCGCGGCGGCGGTCCACTTCCAACTGCGTTTCCCCGGGACCACGCAGGCCGACCGCGCCCCCGCCCCCACCCGACGATCCGCCGGTCTGGCGCGAAAGGTGGGTCCACAGCCGGGTCAGGCGCGGCAGGCGATATTCGAGCTGGGCCAGTTCTACCTGGAGGCGGCCTTCGTGGGTGTGGGCGTGGCGGGCGAAGATGTCGAGGATCAGCGCGGTGCGATCCAGGATCTTCACGTTCAACGCTTCTTCCAGGTTGCGCAGTTGCCGGGGCGACAGTTCGCTGTCGAACAGGATCACGTCGGCTTTGGCTTCGTGGGCCGCGCTGCGGATCTCCTCCACCTTGCCCTTGCCCACCAGCGTTGCCGGGCTGGGGGCGCTCAACCGCTGCGTCACCTGGCCCACGACCGCGACCCCGGCGGTCGAGGCCAACTGGTGCAACTCGTCCAGCGAGTCTTGCAGCGCCCACACGTCCTCGTGCATCTCCACGCCGACCATCAGGCCCCGTTCGGTCGCACCGCGCACATCAAACAGCCCGTCGGTGCGCTTCTCGGTAATTAATTTGCTCTCGTTCTCTTCCATACAGCCTTTCGTGGGGTCGGTGGTCGGTGGTGGTAGTCGGTGGTCAGTGGTTGGTGGTCAGTGGTCAGTAGTCAGTGGTCGGTGGTCGGTGGTCGGTTTGCTGACTGCTGACTGCTGAAGAGTCAGGAGGGATCTTTGACCGGTGGCAGATGCAGGTCGATTGGGCGCTGGCTCCATAGTTGAGAGCAAAAGGCTTGCCACCCCTCTAAATGGCCCTGGCGGTCCTCCTGATCGCGCACCAGATCGCTATAGGGAGCCTGGGTGATCGTCAGGCGGGTGCCACCACCCCCCAGCATGGGGGCGAAGGCCAGCGTCACTGTGCGCTGGGGCATGTCCGGCTCGTGATCCCAGGCCCAGGTGAAGGCCAGCACCTGGCCGGGGGCGAAGGCGGTGTAGTGGCCGCGCAGGTGCCAATCCTCGTCCGGCCAGGAAAATGGTACGCGCCGCCTACTGCCGCGTCAACGTCTGCATCGGGCGGCCACCAGAGCGTCAGCAGGGCCGGTTGGGTCCAGTACTCAAAGAGCCGCTCCGGGCTGAATTGGTGGAACTCGCCGGTCAAGATCAGCCGGTCAGGGTCCGACGGCAGGGGGGTCATGACCCGATCATCGGGAGGTCCATCCATCCTGCACCTTGTGCTCCTTCTAGAATCGCAGCGCGGCCAGCCGTTCCGCCGCCCGAGCCACTTCCTTATCGGGCACCGTGATCGACATGCGGAAATAGCCCTCGCCGCCCTCGCCGAAGCTGTTGCCCGGTGTCACCACCAGCGCCTGTTGCTCGAACAGGTGGTCAGCGAACGCCGCCGAGGTCATCCCCTCCGGCACCGCACCCCAGATGTAGAGGCTGGCGCGGGGCGGGGGCGCGGTGATCCCGGCCTCGCTCAGCGCCGCGCACAGCAGATCGCGCCGCCGCTGGTAGATGCAGTTGCGCGCCTGGATCCACTCTTGATCCCCGGTCAGCGCAGCAACCGCCGTCTGTTGCAGCATCGTCGGCAGGCCCGAGTCGATGTTGCTCTTGATCCGCGACAACGCCTCGATCACCTGGGCGTTGCCGACAACCATGCCGACCCGCGCCCCGGCCATGTTGTACGTCTTGCTCAGCGAGTTGAACTCCACCGCCACATCGCGGGCACCGGGCACCTGCAAGATGCTGGGGGCGCGGTAACCGTCGTAGCTGATTTCGGAGTACGGATTATCATGACAAATGATCATGTCATAACGGCGGGCAAACGTTACGACTTCGGCAAAGAAGGCGAGATCGGCCACCGCGCCGGTCGGGTTATTCGGGTAGTTGAGCCACAGCAAGTTGGCCTGCTCACAGACCGCCTGGGGAATCGACTCCAGGTCGGGCAGCCAGCCCCGGTCGGCCCGCAGCGGTACCGCAAAGACCCGCCCATCGGCCATGACCGCGCCGTAGCGGTAGACCGGGTAGCCGGGGTCGGGCACCAGGGCGATCTCGCCGGGGTCACAGAAGGCCAGGGCGATGTTGGCGATGCCCTCTTTCGAGCCGATCAGCGGCAGCACTTCGGTTCGTGGGTCGAGCGTCACCCCGAAGCGGCGCTGATACCAGTCGGTCATCGCTTCGCGCAGGGCGGGCATCCCGAAATAGCTGGGATAGCGGTGGGTGGCGGGATCGTGGGCGGCCCGGCACAGCTCCTCAACGAGCGGTTCGGGCATCGGGATATCGGGGTCGCCCATCCCAAAGTTGATCACCTGATCGCCCTTGGCGCGCCGGTCGGCAATGCGCTGGGCCATGGTAGCGAATACGTAGGGCGGTAACTGGCTGACACGATTAGCAAACTTCACGGGTCGCGGTGCTCCTTCGTCATTGAAAGATTGGACGCTCGCAGGCAGCGGCAGGGCCGGGCCGGTGGCCGGTACGTCTCTCCTCCTTTCAGCCTCGAAAGGTGGTAACGCTCATTATACCCGATTACCTTGCCCCGGCACAAAAAAGGGCCGCCGGGGAAAATCCCCGACGGCCTGGGAGGGAACGATCTGGGTGCCTAATGCACCGGCTCGGCCTGATCGGCGGCGGGTTCGACCTCGGCCCCAGGGTCGTTATCCACCACGTCGAACGAGAGGGTGGCGAGCGGGGTCTGGCACAGGCTGCCTTCGTGGTTGATACTCACCACATAACCCTGGTTGCGGTCGGTGGGCGAGTAGAAATCGGGCACGGCAGAGTTGAAGCGGGCCTGGGCCAAACTCTGGAGGCGTTCCACCCGTTCGGGGGTGGTGATGATCACAAAGTTGTCGCCGCCCATGTGCCCGACGAAATCGGTGGTGTTGCCCACACTGGCGACCACATCACGCAACACCTTGCTCGCCATCTTGATCATCTCGTCGCCTTCGAGGTAGCTATAGACCTCGTTGTAGACGGTGAACCGCTCAATATCCACGTAGATGATCGACCACGACTCGTGCGGCATCGAGGTGCGCCGGGTGATCGCCGCCTCCACCGCCTCGCTGCCGGGGATGGCGGTCAACTCGCTGACCCGGTCATGGTAGAGGTGATGCAACTGGGCACGCACCCGCACCAGCAATTCTTCGGTGTCGAACGGCTTGGTGATATAGTCGTCGGCCCCCTTCTGGTAGCCCGTGACCTTATCGGCGACGGCGCTCTTGGCGGTCAACATAATCACCGGGATCTGGCTGAGGCGCACATCCTTTTGCATCTGGCGGCAGACCTCGTAGCCGTCCATGCCGGGCAGCATCAGGTCGAGCAGCACCAGATCGGGGAGATCTTTGACCAGGGCTTCCAGGGCTTCCTCACCGGAGTAGGCGCGGCTGGTTTCGTAGCCTTCGATATGGAGGCTTTCTTCAATCAACTCGACAATCGTCGGCTCGTCGTCGACCACCAGGATTTTACTCATCCTGTTCCTCTCTCTCCTGCGCGGGCGCGCTGGGTGCGTCACTGACTCACACAAGACGCCAGACCGGGCCTCATGCCTACTATCTTTGGATTATAGCAAATTACCACAAATCGTGCCACGCTTCACTACGTTGTGCGCTATTCGACAGGGAACGCCCCCGGCCCCCCCAACCATACCTGATAGAATAGACCAAGGGGCCGACCGCGCGCTCAGTGCGCTTCGGGCGATGTGAAGCGCACCACATACACCAGGGTGCCGTTCACCGGCTGGAGGAGCAGGTCGGCCCCCTGGGCGCGCAGCAATTGCAGCGCACTGTAGAGCGCCAGATCGCTCCATTGGGTCGAGGCCGCGCCGCTGAGCGCCCGCAGGTCCAGTTGCCCCAACAGATCGGCCAGCTTGGGCACCGCCGCGTCGCTCTCGCCTGCCTGCACCCGCAGCGTCACCGGGTAGTTGCCCTGGTCGGTGCGGTCGGTCAGCGTGGTCAGGCGCAGGGTCAGCGGGTGATCTTCGGGAGCCTCGGCCACCACCCGTTGCAGCAGAGCGATCAGGCCCACGAGCAGCCGGGTCCCATCGCCCTGGATCAGCACCGGCGCGGCGGGCACCTCCCAGACCACACGGCGTTCGGCCAGCAGCCGCAGCACGTCGGGATGGAGCCGCAGGCGGGTCAGCACCGCTCCCAGGTCCAGCGGATACGGATCGGTATCGATCAGATCTTGTTCCAGTTGCGAAACTTCGAGGACATTAGTCGCGAGGGTCGTCAACCGGTTGGCCTCGTGCAGCACGGTTTCCAGATACTTGACCGTATTGTCAGTGCGGATCCCCTGGCTACGCCGCAGCAAAAGCTGGGTGAAGCCTTTGATCGAGGTCAACGGCGTGCGTAGCTGGTGGGCCAGTAGCTCGAACAACTCGTTCTTGTGCTCGTGGAACTGGAGGCGGAGCGCGTCATGAAAATGTTCGGCGGTGCGCAGCCGGTCCTGTTCCAACGCCTGGCCGATAGCCTGGGCGAGCAGGTCCACCTGGCGGGCACTGTCGGCGCGGGGGGCTTGCCCGCCCCGCCGGTAGAGGTTGAGCAGGCCGACCAGTTGCCCGCCCCGTCGCACCGAAATCCCCAGGTAGCCGCCGAACCCCTGCGCCCGCGCAAACGTCCCAAACGGCTCGACCGGGTTGGCCTGTAGCTCATCGAGGCGCAACGGCGCGCTCATCGCCGCCAGCGCATCCAGCGCGTGGTCGCCCCACGGTAGCTGGGCCTCCACCGGGATATGGGTGGGGATGCCCAGGGCGGCCCGCACATACAGCCCCGCGCTGTCGGGCAGCACCACCATCAGGCTGCCCGCGTCGGCCCCAGTCAGCTCCTGGGCCATCCGCAGCAAATTCTGCATCAGTTCGTCGCCGCTGGTCGAGTTGATCTGGGTGTAGAGGCTCTCGGCCAGGGTGATCATTTTGTCGCTGGCGCGCTGGATCTCGCCAAACTGGGCCGCGTTACGCAACGGCGCTTCTACCATCCGGCGGAAGCGGGTGATCGCTTCTTCCGGCACCGCCGCGAAGGCCCCCGGCTGGCGTGCCGCCAGCACCACCACCACCTGCAACTCGCTATCGTACCCCAGCGGCACGACGAGCAAGGAGCGCATATGCTGGTGGGTAAAGATATCGGCCACCCGCGCCGGACCGGCCTTCGTATCGTCGATCCGCACCGGAGTCTTGATGTCCCAGGGATCGAGCAGGTCGGGAAGCGGCAGGGGGTCGGCCAAGTTCATGCCATTCAGGCCGTAACGGCGCTTGACGTGCAAATGCGGGGTCAGGCCGTCCTGATAGCGGGCGATCATCCCGGCGTCGTGCGGCACCCAGGCCCCCACCACCTGCTCCAGTTGGGCCAGCAGTTCCCCTTCGTCCAGGTACGGACTCAGGTTTTCCAGCACACGGCGGCGCAATTCCCCCTCTTCTAGCAGAGCGAAGAGCGGAGCCGGAGCCGATAAAGTTTCACCGGAAGACGAGGCAGTGTCTCCAGGTACAGGATTCGTCATAAGAGTGTCGTGGGCATTGACAGCCCCAGCCACCAGGCAAGCGGGATATTCTGCACCCTCGCAGGCGATGTCACACGGTCCAAATGAGCAGCGATGACCCCACGCCGGGTGGGCGGCTGATCGCGCTTGCCTCAGTTAAAGATCGTGGATACTTGCTGGATCCTGAGCTAGCAACGGTGAGTAGGATGAGAATAATAGCAAGAGTTAGTGAATAAAAACGCTCGAAACATGCGTGACTTGGCTGCTTCTTCCGCAAGAATTATGCCAGGACAGCACGGTATAGGGCAGATGGTCTGGAACACACCGGGTGGGGTGCCGCGATGCACGGGGGCAAAAGAAACGCCGCTACGACAAAAGGTTGTCGCGGCGGCGTTTGCAGTGCCCGGCAGGGGGGAGAACCCGTTCAGGAACTGAGGTTGTACTTTTTCAGCTTATCATAGAGCAGGGTGCGGTCCACGTTCAGCATCCGGGCGGCCTCGCCCCGGTCGCCCCGCGCCTGGTTCAACGCTTCGATCAGCGTTAGCCGCTCGGCCTCTTCCATGATTTCGCCCCACGAAATTCCCTGGCGCAACATGCGGGTCAGGTCCAGGAAGCGGCGTTCGGTATTGGAAGAGAAGAGGACGTGGTGGCTGGTGATGACGCTGCCCTGGGCCATGATCACGGCGCGCTCGACCGTGTTTTCCAGTTCGCGCACGTTGCCCGGCCAGTCATAGGCCTGCAACACCGCCAGCGCCTCTTCCGAGATCCGCGCCGGGGCACTGCTGGAGCTATAGCGGTGCTTGTCGAGGAAGTGCTCGACCAGATAGGCGATGTCTTCGCGGCGCTCGCGCAGGGGGGGCGTGTTGATGCGGATCACGTTCAGGCGATAATAGAGGTCGTCGCGGAAGCGTCCGGCGGCCACTTCTTCTTCCAGCCGCTTGTTGGTGGCGGCGATGACGCGGGTATCGACCTTGATCGTGATCGTGCCGCCGACACGCTCGAACTCGCGCTCCTGCAACACCCGCAGGAGCTTGCGCTGGGTGTTCAGGCTCATCTCCCCGATCTCATCGAGGAAGATGGTGCCCTTGTGGGCCATCTCAAAGCGGCCCTGGCGCTGGGTCATCGCCCCGGTGAAGCTGCCTTTTTCGTGGCCGAACAACTCGCTTTCCAGCAAGGTTTCGGGCAGCGCGGCGCAGTTGACCTTGACCAGCTTGCCGTGGCGGAATTGCGAGTTGTTATGGATTACCTGGGCGATCAGCTCTTTGCCGGTGCCGGTTTCTCCGGTGATCAGCACGGTGGCGTCGGTGCCCGCGCACAGCCCGATCATCTTATAGATCGTCTGCATGGCTGCGCTGTTGCCGATGATCCGCTCTGCCGGGTCGCGCCCTTCCAGGCGGCTCTTCAGGCTGCGGACTTCGCTCGCCAGCCGTTGGCGCTCGAAATAGCGGTTGATCGTCGCCAGCACATCGTCCAGCTCGAACGGCTTGGTAATGTAATCATACGCGCCAAGCTGGGTGGCCTGGATAGCGATGTTCGACGTGCTGTGCGCGGTCATGAGGATGATCGGCACCTCGACCTGCTTGGTGTGCAGTTGTTTCAGCACCTCCAGCCCGGTCATCTCCGGCATCCGGATATCCATCAGGATCAGGTCATAGCTCTGGCCGACAATGGCCTGGAGCACATCCTGCCCGGAGGCAGCCTGGGATACCTCGAACCCTTCCCCCTGGAGGAAGTCGTTCAATAATTCGCGGATATAGGGATCGTCATCCGCCACCAGAATGTGCTTGGGTGCCCCCGGTTCGGGAGCCACCAGGTCCGTGTCTGGCACCGTGGCGGGGATCACTTCGCTCGAACGCGCTTTTGTTTGGGCTTTTGTTGCCACGTACTCCTCCAAACCTCATGCACCCTACGAGAGACCGATCTGCTCCACCCGATATACCCTTGCCGCGAAGGGTTGGATCTTGCCTTATGCGGTGGTGCCAGGCAGAGATACCCCGCTGGACTGCGTCTGTTCGTAGGGTCGGTGACCAGGCCGAGGAAAATGGGATACTGCAATTCTTCCACAACAGTCACACCGATAGAAAACTCAGGGCTATTATAGAGGATGGGGGGGGATTCGTCAAACAAACAGGCACAACAGACAGTGAGACGCAGCTAGATCAGGCGGGCCGCGCCTGCGGTGCCATGGCTCTTGCAAAGTCACTATACCGGGGCAACTCCCGCTGCTGGTGTAGGGGCGTCC
>JBBSEL010000032.1:0-12505 GCA_038239755.1 Chloroflexia bacterium
AGAAACCCTGGCAAGAAGGAGCGATCCTCTGCCGGTCGCCACTACACCAGCAGGGGCTGCTCGGTAACTGTTGCCGGAGTTTGAGCCAGCCCGGCTTATGCGGCGCGCTCGTTTGCCTGCGGAATACTTATATGATCGTGGACATGTTGGGGGAGTGGGGGAGGGTGGCGTGGCCCGCGTCGATGTTGAGCACGATGCCGGTCACCTGGGAGGACTCGTCGGAGAGCAGGTAAAGGATCCCATAGGCGGTGTCGCGGGGGGTTTGTTGCCGCCCCAACCGCATCTCGATCCCGGCCTGGCGCAACTGCTCCTCGCTGATCCCGGCGCGGGCCTGGAGCGCGATTTCGCCCTCGGTGAGCACCCAGCCGGGGATGATGTAGTTAGCGCGGATGCGGTCGGCGGCTCCGGATCCGGCCAGCGTACGGGTGAGGGTCAACAGCCCGCCTTTGGCCGCCGAGTAGGCGACCAGATTGGGGGCACCCTGAATGCCGTGGATCGAGCCGATGTTGACGATGCTACCCCCGCCCGCCGCTTGCATGGCCGGGAACGCATACTTGCAGCAATAGAAGGCGCTGCGCAGGTTGACATTCATGATCTGCTCCCACAGGCCCGTGGTCGTCTCTTCCAGCGTGGCGCGGGGGAACCAGCCCACGTTGTTGACCAGCCCATCGAGGCGGCCATAGCTGGCGACGGCGGCGGCGATCAGCGCGGCGCAGTCCTCCTCCACGCACACATCGGCGCGGCAAAAGATCGCCGTGCCGCCCGCGTCCCGAATCGCAGCGGCAGCCTGTTCCCCCGCCTCGGCCTGGATATCCCCGATCACCACGCGGGCACCTTCTTCGGCCAGCAACCCGGCACACGCCCGGCCAATGCCCTGCGCGCCGCCGGTAACGACCACCACTTTGTCCCCCATCCGTCCTGGCATCCTAACCTCCTGCGGGCACATGCGCCCGGTAAAAAATATGGCATGAGTAAACTTATTTGCGGGGCATTATATCACACCATAGCGGTGCGTGGGGCGCTACGGGTTGATCAGTCCGCTGTGTGGTATACTGACAGGTATACGCTATTCGGGAAGCCGATTTATAGTCAATTCATGCCCGCCAGGGTGGGCCAGAAGGAGCATCATTAGCATGGACCAACAATGGGAGTTTTGCCAGTTACGGCTGGTGGCAAGCGCGATGGTCAAGGACGAGGGGATGCGCTACACGCTCGACATATTCTACATGGGGGAGGAGGGCGTGCAGGCGGAATCGCTCTCGCGCATCGGCCACCCCGGCGAGGAGGGGCCGGTCTGGACCTATAACCCCTTCTTTGCCGCGCTGGGCCAGCTTGGGGCCACCGGCTGGGAGTTGGTCACCGTGCAGCAAGGGGTCATCGCCCCGACCATCCCCAGCCACGCGGGCGATATCCGCTCCGACAATGTGGTCGCTTATTGCAAGCGTCCCGTCGTCGCCGGGCGGGCCATCGATCAGCCCGATTGGCAGTTCCCCAAGGATGCCCCCGTCCTCTAGGCGGGTTGCGCGACCGAGGGATAAGGCCGCTCAGGGAGCGGGTGTGGGGAAGGGGAGTCGGCGATGCGGGTATCCGGGCGATTATGGCGCGGCGTGGGGGTGGCACTGGCCCTGCTGGTCGTGATGCTGACCGCCTGGGCAGGCGCGGCGGGTCGCCTCAGCCTGCCGCTCGGCGCTGACTCGCCTGCCGGGGCCGCCGCGTCTCCCCGCGTGGGGGCACTTGCCCCCGATTTCCAGGTGACCGACGTGAACACGGGCACCTTGATCCGGCTGTCGGCACTGCGCGGGCGACCCGTGTGGATCAACTTCTGGGCGACGTGGTGCGAGGAGTGCAAGACCGAACTGCCGACGATGAAGCAGTTGTACGACAAGTACAAAGGCCGAGGGTTGGCGCTGGTCGGTGTGACCCTGCGCGAAGATCCGGCCCAGGTGCAGTCGTTCATGAAGATCCAGGGCTACGACTGGATCAGCGGGATCGACCCCGACACGCAACTCTGGAACCGCTACGACACGGTGGGCATCCCCAACCATTTCTTCGTCGATGCCGGGGGTATCATCCGCGCCACCAGCCTGGGCCATCTCCTGGCCCCGGAGATGGTACACGATCTGGCGACGATCCTGGGGGACTGAGTCAGGACGCGGGGGGAGCGGGCGGGTTGGTGAGTTGGGCCAGGTTCAACTCGCTGACGATCATGCGGATCCGGTTCGCCGTGGCGCGCAAGAGGCTGCGGCTCTCGGCGACGCGGGGAGAGTTGGGCGGGGCATGCAGCATTGCCAGGTTCAGGACCCGCTTTTGCACGATTTCGATCGTGGCGATGATCTCGGCGGGCATGATTCCGACCTGCCGCCGCGCCGCCAGGACCGCCTGGAAGTAGGTCCGCCAGGGGCCAATGTCGTCGGTTTCGAGGGAGCGCGCAAACACGATGTAGGCCTGGTCAAAAATTGCCCGGAGCTGATCATCGGTGAGGGCGTTGTATTCGGGGATACTGGCGCGGACGATTATGACCGTCTCGCTGATCAAAGGTTCTTGTTCGGTGCGGATCAACTGCGCGATCCAAACCCCGGTGGGGATGTTCATGCCTGGTATCCTCACGACTTCGCTACTAGATGTCAACATTATACCCTAGTTCCTCTCTGCTGCCTACTACCTGCTGATCCCACGGCGGGTCGTGAGGTTGCCCCGAGCCGTACAGCACTGTACCCACCTACGAACCACCCTCCGCAAGTGTCTATACTGATCTTACCTAGAATGACCCCTGTGGTTCACTGTTGCCCATCGTGCCCTAGCCCCGCCCCCGTACACCTGTAGGATATGGCTCCGCCCACTGATGGTCGGGTTGTCCCAGGCGTTGGGGGTGCCCGACCAGGCGCACACGTGGGTGCGCCGCTACCTTAGCAGATCCCGCCCGCCGCATAGATCGGTGCCGGATTTTGCGCCCCATACACCTGTAGGATATGGCTCCGCCCATTGATTGTCGGGGGTCCAATCATTCGGGGACCTCCGACCAGGCGCACACGTCGGTGTGCCCCTAACACAGCAGATCCCGCCCGCCCGCATAGATCGGTGCTTGATCATCTACTTGACAGTGATTGGGGCCTCTGCTATACTGAATGCGCATTCAGAGTGTGTATCCACCTATCGCCTGATCCCGAATGAGGAGCCTATGCCTGCCTCCAAAACCCGGCCTCGCGCCCCGGTCACCGCCGTGGATGTTGCCAAGCGCGCCGGAGTGTCGATTGCGACCGTCAGCCGCGTGTTGCAGCAGTCGGTCCCGGTCTCGCCCGAAGTGACCGAGCGCGTGCTGGCTGCCGTGACCGACCTGGGCTACGTGCCTCAGACGGCAGCGCGCAATCTGGCCCAGGGGAAAACCACCACGCTTGGGCTGCTGCTGCCCGAAGTCGGGCTGGATTTCTTCTCGCCCATGCTGCGGGGCATCGAGTCGGCGGCCCGCGCGGCGGGGTACGACCTGCTGATCGCCACCCAGTTTCTGGATGATGCCTACCGACCCGTCCGCCAGCCGCTCGGCCCGCACAACACCGACGGCCTGTTGATCTTCACCGATAACGTGGATGCCTCCGTGGTCGAGCGGTTCCAGCGGCAAAACTTCCCGGTGGTGCTGCTCTACCGCTCCGCGCCCGCCGGGTTGGCGATCCCGGCAGTGGTGATCGAGAACCGGGCGGGGGCACGGCAGGCGGTGGACCACCTGATCGATGTTCACCGGCGGCGCAAGATCGCCTTCCTGCGCGGGCCGGACCGCAACGAAGATGCCTACTGGCGCGAGCGCGGCTACCGCGAATCGCTCACTGCCCACGGGATGTTGTACGCCCCCAGCCTGGTGGCCGACGGCGGGTTTGACGAGCAGGTGGCGCGGGCGGCGGTGACCCGCTGGTTGGAGGCGGGCCTGGCCTTCGATGCCATCTTCGCGGGCGATGACGACTCGGCGGGCGGCGCCCTGCTGGCCCTGCAAGAAGGGGGCAAGCGGGTGCCACAGGATGTGGCCCTGGTGGGCTTTGACGACACGCTGGTGTCGCGCTACCTGACCCCGCCGCTGACCACGGTTCACGCGCCGACCGAACAGGTGGGCGCGGAGGCGGTGCGCCAACTGTTACGGCTGATCACCACCGGCGAGGCCGAGCCGGTGACCCTGTTACGGACGGCCCTGGTGGTGCGCCAATCGTGCGGATGCCCCTGATCGGGCACGGCCCCGCAAGGAGGAAAGACAAGATGAAACTAGCAGTGATCGGTGGGGCTTCGACCTACACCCCCGAATTGATGAACGGCTTATTGGCGCGGCACGAGAGCCTGCCGCTGGATGAGCTGTGGCTGATGGATATTGACACGGAGCGGCTGGCGATCGTCGGCGGCTTCGCCCAGCGCATGGTCGAGGCCCAGGGGTCGCCGTTCCGCGTCGTCCTCACCGACGACCGCCGCGCCGCCATCGCCGGGGCCTCCTATGTCCTCACCCAACTGCGGGTCGGCCAGATGCCCGCCCGCCGCGCCGATGAGTACCTGGGGCGGCGACATGGCCTGATCGGGCAAGAGACGACGGGTGTCGGCGGCATGGCGAAAGCGCTGCGCACGATCCCGGTCATCCTCGATATCGCCGCCACCATGCGCGAGGTAGCTCCCGGCGCGCTGCTGGTCAACTTCACCAACCCGGCAGGGCTGGTGACCGAGGCGCTGGCCCGTTACGCCCCCGATGTGCCCGCCGTCGGCGTGTGCAACATCCCGATCAATGCTAAAATGCAGTTGCTGAGCCTGCTCCAGCGTGAGCGCGACGAGATCATCGCCCCGGAGCGCGCCGAACTGAAAACGCTGGGGCTGAACCACCTCACCTGGCACTACGGGCTGACCGTGGACGGCGAAGATGTCTGGCCGCAGGTGTTCGCCGCCTACAACGCCGACCTCCAGGCCGACGACCACCCCGACTGGGACCCTGCCCTGGTGGCGGCGCTGGGCATGATCCCCGGTCCCTACCTCCACTATTTCTACCAGACCCAGCACAAGCTGGACGAGCAGGCCGCCTGGCCGCCCTCCCGCGCCGAGGTGGTGATGGAGATCGAGGCCGGGCTGCTGCGCCAGTATGCCGAGCCGGACCGCACCGAGCCGCCGCCCGACCTGATGAAGCGCGGGGGGGCCTACTATTCCACCGTGGCGACCCAGTTGCTCAACGCCCACTACAACGACCTGGGCGAGTCGCACCCGGTCAACGTCCGCCACGCGGGGGCGGTGCCCGGCTGGCCCGCCGATTGGGTGCTGGAACTGCCCTGCCGGGTGGACGCCGCCGGGATGCACCCCTTCGCCGCCGAACCGCTCCCGCCGGGCTGCTTCGGGCTGATGACCCTGGTCAAGACTTACGAACTGTTGACCGTGGAAGCCGCCGTCCACGGCGACCGGCGCGCCGCCTATCAGGCCCTCCTCGCCCATCCCCTCGGCCCGCCCGCCGACCGGGTCGCGGTGGTGCTGGAAGACCTGCTGAAAACGCACCGCGCCCACCTGCCCCAGTTTTAACCGGCCTGACGTTGCACGACTCCGTTCCTGAAGAGTGATTCGCCTGTCGCGGCCTGACCGCTATTGCGCAGAAAGGAACCCCTGTCATGTCTCAGGAGAACGACCGAGTCTCGATCCGCCGCCGCACCCTCTCCCCCCGGCTGGGGCTGCTGGTCATCCTGGCCCTGATGGCCCAGTTGCTGGCGGCCTGTGGCGGGACGGACGCCACCAGCACCCCGGCGGTCTCGGCCACCGCGACCAGCGCCCCGGTGGTGAGTGATACCGCCACCAGTGCCCCGGCAGCCACGACCGCCCCCGTGGCGATCGACACGGCCACGACGGCCCCGGCAGCCAGCGATACTGCGACCAGCGCCCCGGTAGCGGCGGGCGATCAGGTGGTCAATATGCTCTGGACCGACAATGATAACCTGCGCCAACCGCTCATTGCCGATTTCACGGCGGCGACGGGGATCAAGGTTAACCAGGTCCAGGTGCAGTACAACGAACTGCTGGACAAGATCAACACCAGCGTCCAGGGCAACGGCGATGTGGACGTGATCGAGATGGACACGATCTGGACCCCGCAGTTCGCCTCTGCCGGGTGGGTGGAAGATCTGACCCCCCTTATTACCGACACGCTCAAGAAGGACATCCCCCAATCCTCGCTGGGCGCGGTGACCTACCAGGGCAAGCTTTATGGGATGCCGTGGTACAACAGCGCCAAGCACCTGTTCTACAATTCCAAGCTGCTCCAGGATGCCGGGTTCTCCACGCCGCCCGCCACGCTGGACGACTTTGTGAAGCAGGCCCAGGCGACGACCAAGCCGGGCCTGTGGGGGTCGGTCTGGGGCTGGAAGCAGGCCGAGGGCTTGATCTGCGACTGGGTGGCGATCATGTACACCAAGAAGGACGCCGCGATTCTCGACAAGGACGGCAAGGCGGTCTTCAACACTCAAGGCGGCACCGAGGCGCTGCAATGGATGGTCGATCTGCTCTACAAGTACAAGGTGGCCGACCCGGCGTCGCTGGAATACAGCGAGTCGGATGTGCAGCAGGCGTTCCGCACGGGCACCTACGCGCTGACCTATAACTGGGAGGGCGATCTGCCCGACGACAACAACCCCGACAAGTCGAAGGCTGCGCCCAACGTCAAGGTTGGCCTGCTGCCCGGCAGCCCCGATGTGCGTAGCTCCAGCGTCAACGGCTCGGAAGGCTGGGCCATCCTGAAGCAAGCCAAGCACAAAGACGCCGCCTGGAAGCTCCTACAGTACATGGCTAGCCCGGCCTGGCAAAAGAAGTCGGCCATCATCGCCGGCGACTATCCGATCCTCTCCTCGCTCTACAGCGACCCGGAGCTTTCGCAGAAGGTGCAAGACTTCGCCACCTACGGCGAGCAGTTCAAGTACCTGGCCGTGCGCCCGCAGGTCCCCGGCTACGCGCAGAAGTCGGATATTATCCAGAAGCACATCCACGAGGCGCTGCTCGGCAAAGTCACTCCGAAAGAGGCGATGGACGCCGCCGCCGCCGAAGTGAACAGCGCGACCAATACTCCGTAGCGCCCCCGGTGGGTCCGGGATCATCATCCAGAGGGGTTGGCTATGGAACGTACCGCCCTCACCCCCCCCGCCGGGCGCGCCCGGCGGGGGGAGCTATCCGAGCGCGCTCTGGGCCTGATCATGCTCGCGCCGATGGCCCTGGTGCTGCTCATCGTTGTCGGCTACCCCTTGCTCGACTCCTTCTGGTTGAGCTTGCACCGGGCCAACCTGGCGAACCCCGAGCAGGGCCAGCCGTTCATCGGCCTGGATAACTACATCCGCGCCTTCGGCCAGCCCGCCTTCTGGTACGCCACCCAGCGCACCCTCTACTTTACAATCCTCTCGGTCGGGCTGGAACTGGTGTTGGGGCTGCTCTTCGCCGTGCTGCTCAACGAGCGCTTCCGGGGGAACCTGTGGGCGCGACTGGCGATGATCCCGCCCTGGGCGCTGCTGACGGTCAGCAACGGGGTGCTGTGGGCGTGGATCCTGAACCCGACCTACGGCGTGTTTAATACGGTGCTGGTGAACCTGGGGATCTTGCAGGCTCCGAAATCCTGGCTGAGCGACACCTTCTGGACGATGAACATGATCATCGTGGCCGATGCCTGGAAGACGGTGCCGAACATGACCCTTTTGCTGTTGGCGGGTCTCCAGCCTATTTCGGCGGAGCTATACGAGGCCGCCGACGTGGACGGGGCGACCCGCTGGCAGAAGTTCACCGCCATCACCCTGCCACTGCTGCGCCCGGTGATCCTGGTTGCGGTCGCGCTGCGCACCATCGGCGCGTTCCGCGTCTTCGACATCATCTATGTCCTCACCGGCAACGGAGGTCCCGCCGACAGCACCAAAGTGATCTCGTTCTACGACTACGATCAGGCGTTCCACTATCTCTTCTTTGGCTACGGCGCGGCGATCTCCTGGCTGATCACCGCGTTCACGCTGATCATGATCGTGGTCTACATGCGGTTGTTGCGGAGCGAGAACGATATTTGAAATTAAGAAGGAGGAATTAAGAAGGAAGAATACCTCACACTAGCCCTTCTACTCGTCCTCACTTCCTAATTCTTCCTTCTTAATTCCTCCTTTATAAGGTGTTTCTATGCGTCGAGGCAATCTCCTCAGTCCCCCGCTGCGCTGGGGGTTGCTGCTGATCTACCTGGTCTTCACCTTGCTGCCGATCGTCTGGCTGTTCCTCAGCACCATCCAGACCCAGGCCAGCCTGTTGACCCTGCCCGCCCGCATCATCCCGTCCGACGTGACGTTGGGCAACTATGTGGATATCTTCAAGCCCGCAGCGTTCGGCCAGAACAGCGGCCAATCCACCTTCGTGCTGGCCCTGCGCAACAGCATCATCGTCTGCGCAGGGACGACGGTGGTGGCGATGATCTTCGGCACGCTGGCGGCCTATGCTTTCGCCCGCTTCAACCTGCCGCACAAGCGCACGCTGCTGCTGATCGTCCTCGGTAGCCAGCTCTTGCCCGCCGTCTCGCTGATCATCCCGCTGTTTCGGATGTTCAAGACAGCCGCCCTGCTCGATAGCCTGCTGGCGCTGGTCCTGGCCTACTCCACGTTCAGTATGCCCTTCGTCGTCTGGATCATGGCCGGGTACTTCCAGAGCGTGCCCCGCGAGTTGGAGGAGGCCGCGCGCATTGATGGGGCGTCGCGCTTCCAGGCGTTCTTGCGGGTGGCGCTGCCCCTGGCCCTGCCCGGCCTGGGGGCCACGGCGATCTTTACCTTGCTCAACGCCTGGGACGAGTTTTTCTTCGCCCTGATTTTCACCTCCAGCTATGCCTCGAAAACGCTGCCGGTAGCCCTGGCCGAGTTTATCGGGCGCCATAGCGTGAACTGGGGCTTGCTCGTCACCGGGGGCTTCATCGCCAGCCTGCCGCCCATCGCCCTCTCGCTGGTCTTCTACCGCTATATCGTGTCGGGCCTGTCCTCCGGGGGGCTGAAGGGCTGACGCGCAGATGTTAGACGTTAGAAATTAGAAATCAGAAGTCAGAAATTGGCTGAATGCCTCTGGCGGCAAATGGAGCCGGAGGCGCAGCCACAGACCACGACCGGAGCGAACCGCACTACTTATGACCTCTTACTTTCTGGGCATCGATATTGGTGGTACCAAGAGCCATGCGCTAATTGCCGACGAGACAGGGCGTGCCCTGGGCTTTGGCCGGGCTGGCCCCGGCAATTACCAGTCGGTGGGCTATCCCGGCATGGAGGCGGCGTTGCGCGCGGCCGCGGAGCAAGCGCTGGCCTCCGCTGGGCTACACCGCGACCAGATCGCCGGGGCGGGCTTCGGCATCGGCGGCTACGACTGGCCTTCGCAAGAGGGGATCATGCGCGAGACCATCGGGCGGGCGCTAGGCCTGCGCGCCTCGCTGACGCTGGTCAACGATGCCGTGCTGGGGCTGCTGGCCGGGACCGAGGCCGGGTGGGGGGTGGCCCTGGTCGCCGGGACCGGCAACAACTGCCGGGGCCGGGATCGCGAAGGCCGCGAAGGGCGGGTGACCGGCGAGGGCTGGCAGTTTGGCGAATACGGCGGCGCGGGGGAACTGGTGATGCGGGCGGTCCAGGTGGTGAGCGCCGCCTGGAGCCGCCGTGGCCCGCCCACGGCGTTGACCGCCGCGTTTGTGGCCGCGCTAGGGGCACGCGATGGGGATGATCTGCTGGAAGGGCTGTCGCTGGAGCGCTATCACTTGCGGGGCGATACCGCCCGGCTGGTCTTTCAGGTGGCGGCAGCGGGCGACCCGGTGGCCGTGGAGGTGATCGCCTGGGCCGGGCGTGCCCTAGGCGACCTGGCCGTCGGGGTCATCCGCCAGTTGGATCTGGAGCACCAACCCTGTGACGTGGTGCTGGTCGGCAGCATGTTTAACGGCGGCCCGCTGCTGCTCGATCCCCTCCGCGCCACTATTGAGGCCACCGCGCCCCAGGCCCGCCTGCGCCGCCTGGCCGCCCCTCCCGTGATCGGGGCCGTGCTGCTCGGCCTGGAACACGCGGGGCTACCCCTGGTCGCCCCCCGCGCCGCCCTGGTCCACACGACCACCTCCCTGGCACCCCCCGACTGATCCCCGCCTTTGCACTCACCCCTACGCTGCGTCTATAAACTCCATATCCTACACATGCAAAAGGATACGCACGGACCTCAAATTACCCCTCTTGACTCTGTCTTCTGTATACAGTATTATATATACAACTTCCGCAGCCTGTCTGTTCCTCCTGGCGTTCTTCTCTCTGGCTGTCGTCTACTGATCGTTGATACCTGGTCCACGACTCCTCGGTCTATAGACCGCTGGTAACCCGCCAGAGAGAAAGGAGGCCTCTCCGCTCCACTTGACCCCTTGTTGCTAAGCCAGCGCCGGGCTGCCGTCTTGATCGCGGCAGGAGCCATCCAGATACGATTAACCAATCGAAATTCCCCTGATCCAAAGGAGGAGAGGCGAATGAAAAGCAAGTTGCTTAGTCTGGTTGCATTGATCACCGTTTTCACCATGATCGCGGGTTGCGATACCGGTGCGGCCACCCCCACTGCGGTGCCCGCCCCCCCGACGAACACGACGGCCCCCGTGGCCGCCGCCCCCACCGATACCACCGCGCCCGCTCCCGCCGCCACCGACACGACGGCCCCGGCTGCCGCCACCAACACCACCGCTCCTGTGGCAGCGGCCACGGATACCGCTGGCACCAGCGCGGGCGGCAAGATGTTTGACGGCGTGGAGGTCAACATTCTGACCTTCACCGGGCCGCAGATCGCCGAGCCGTTGCAGCGCCATGCCCCCGAATTTGCGGCCCTGACCGGGGCCAAGATCAACGTCAACATCGTCCCCTTCAGCGATCTGTATCAGAAGATCCTGACCGACCAGGCCACCGGGACGAACAGCTACAACGCCTATGTGTTCGACCCGCAGTGGATGGGCGACTTCGTCGGGCCGGGCTACCTGGAAGACCTCACCCCGCGCATCGCGGCGGACAAAGATATCCAGTGGAATGATGTCGCCCCCTTCTTCCGCGACTTCAGCGCCACCTACCAGGGCAAGACCTACGCGATCCCCCTGGATGGCGACTTCCACATGATCTATTACCGCAGCGACCTGCTGGCGAAAGACGGCCTGAAAGTCCCGGAGACCTGGGACGACTACATCGCCATCGCCAAGAAGTACCAGGGCCAGGACCTCAACGGCGACGGCGCACCCGACTACGGCTCCTGCATTTCCAAGAAGCGCGGTGCCCAGGCCTACTGGTGGATCACCTCGGTGGCGGGCGGCTTCCTTCAGACCCAGGGTACCGGCCAGGGCGCGTTCTTTGATACGACCACGATGAAGCCGCTGGTCAACAACGAAGCCTTTGGTGCGGCGTTGGATATCCTCAAGGAAACCACCAAGTATGGGCCTCCCGACGAACTGAACCTCGATGTCGGTGGCACCCGTGGCCTGTTCACCTCTGGGCGCTGTGCCCTCTCGATGGACTGGGGCGACATCGGCACGCTGGCCCTCGACCCGGCCACGTCCAAGGTGCAGGATAAAGTCGGCGCGGCGATCCTGCCCGGCTCGAAGAAGGTGCTCGATCGCGCCACCGGCAAGCTGGTGGACTGCACGGCGACCACCTGCCCGCACGCGGTCAATGGCGTGAACCATGCTCCGTTCGCTTCGTTCGGCGGCTGGTCGGGTGCGGTCAGCGCGGCGGCCCCGGACAAAGTCAAAGCGGCGGCCTATGCCTTCCTCTCCTTTGTCAGCCAACCGGCCCAGTCGAACAAGGACGTGACCATCGGCAAGACCGGCTTCAACCCCTACCGCACCTCGCAGTTCACGGATCTGACCCCCTGGAAAGCGGTCGGCATGAGCGACAACGCGGCCAAGCTCTACCTGGGTGCGATCCAGGACAGCCTGAACAGCCCGAACATGATCCTCGATATGCGCATCCCCAAGACCCAGCAATACCAGCAGGTGGTGCAGGACACGGCAGTCGCCCAGTTCCTGGCCGGCGAGATCACCCGGGACGAGGCGATGAAGCAGATCGAAGATGGGTGGGAAGAGATCACCAACACCGAAGGGCGCGACAAGCAACTGGCGGCCTACAAAGCCAGCCTCGGTGTGCAACGTTAGATGCAACTCGAACAAAACCAGGCTCAAGACTCGGCCCCCATCGGGTCGAGCCTTGAGGCCCCCGCTCTGGGGGATTTCCGGTCCCATGCGATCATCTCGCGGTCGGAACGGCTGATCCGGGGGTCGTTCATCTGGCCGGCGCTGCTTGTGGTGTTGCTCCTGTCGATCTTCCCATTGATTGTCTCGCTCACCCTGTCGCTATCGCGGATCAAGTTCGTGAAGGGCGGGTTCGACGTTCAGTTTGTGGGGCTGGACAACTACAACAAGCTCGTGTTTGGCACCTCGCGCACCCACTTCCTGGGGGTGCTGCGCGAGCCCTCGCTGCTGGGCTGGATCATCTTCGGCACGAGCATGGTGCTGCTGGCC
>JBBSEL010000033.1:0-12092 GCA_038239755.1 Chloroflexia bacterium
AGGGGCCGCCGATCATCCGGTTACTGACCACCGACCACTGGTCACTGACCACTGAAGGAGTAGACAGCACACATGGACAAAATTCGGGTCGCCATCATTGGGGTGGGTAACTGTGCATCATCGCTGGTGCAAGGCGTACAATTTTACGGGGATGCCGCAGATGATACGTTCATTCCGGGGCTGATGCACTCCCGCCTGGGGGGCTATCATATCAGCGATATCGAGTTCAGCGCCGCCATCGACATTGATGTGAACAAGGTCGGCAAAGACCTCAGCGAAGCGATTTTCGCCGTGCCGAACAATACCTACAAGTTTGCCGACGTGCCCACCCTAAACGTGCCAGTGATGCGCGGCATGACCCACGATGGCCTGGGCCATTACCTGTCGCAGATGATCACCAAAGCCCCCGGTCCCACCGTGGACATTGTCAAGCTGCTCAAAGACACCGGCACCCAGATGGTGGTCAGCTACCTGCCGGTGGGTAGCGAGATGGCGACCAAGTGGTATGTCGAGCAGATCCTCGAAGCCGGGTGCGGCTTTATCAACTGCGTGCCGGTCTTTATTGGCCGCGAGCCGTACTGGCAGGATCGCTTCCGCCAGCGCGGGCTGCCGGTGATCGGTGATGACATCAAGTCGCAGGTCGGCGCGACGATCACCCACCGGGTGCTGACCCGGCTGTTCCGCGAACGCGGGGTTAAGATCGACCGCACCTATCAACTCAACTTCGGCGGCAACACCGACTTCTATAACATGCTGGAGCGGAGCCGCCTGGAGTCGAAGAAGATCAGCAAGACCAACGCGGTCACCTCGCAGCTCGATTACGACCTGGGCGAGAAGAACATCCACGTCGGCCCCAGCGACTATGTGCCGTGGCTGGAAGACCGCAAGTGGTGCTACATCCGCATCGAAGGCACCACGTTCGGCAATGTGCCGCTGAACATGGAAGTGAAGCTGGAAGTGTGGGACTCGCCGAACAGCGCGGGCGTGGTCATCGACGCGATCCGCTGCCTGCGCCTGGGGCTAGACCACGGGCTGAGCGGCACGCTGGAAGGCCCCGCCTCCTACTTCATGAAAAGCCCGCCGGTGCAGTATGCCGACGATGTGGCCTATGATCTGGTCGAGGACTTCATCAAGAAGTACGCCCTCGAAACCCCCGACCCGACCAGCGCGGCCCTGGAACCACGCCCGGAACTGATCACCAACAACGGGCATCAGAACGGCGCGAAAGATGCTCTGGCGACCGCACTGAGCGAAGACTAAACGATCATTCCCAGGGGCCGAGGATTTCTGCGCGTACAACGCGGGGCATCCTCGGCCCCTGGCTGTACATGGGGCGAGAAGTATGGCAAACACTACCAGGGGGCCGGTTGAGCAGACGCTGGCCTCGCGCGTTGGCGATACCCTGAAGTACTGGGGCTTCTGTGTGGCAAGCTGGCTGACGGGGCACCTGCCGGTGCGGTTCAGCTATTGGGTCGGTGCCCGCATCGGCGATGTGATCTACTTGTGCTGGCACGAACATAGCGGCAACGCGGTCAGCAACATGCTGCGGGTGCTGGGGCCCGACGCCCGCCCCCGCCAGATCAAGCGCGCCGCCCGCAAGAGCTTCCACAACTATATCCAGGTGCTGATCGATTTTATTCGCATCCCGCATATGAACATGCACGCCATCGAGGATGAGGTGCAAGGCCAGGGCTGGGAGAACCTGCACACGGCACTGGAAGGCGGCAAAGGCGTGATCGTCATCGCGTCGCACAGCGGCAACTGGGACTACGCCGGGTCGCTCCTGGGCAAGTACAAGCTCCAGGCCACCGCCATCGCCGACCCGTTCCAGCCCAAGCGCCTGGATAATTTCGTCATTGCCCAGCGGCAGCGCCTAGGTATCCACACCTACCCTGCCGAGGCCGGGTCGGTGCGGCACCTGCTGGCCGCGCTGAAGCGCAACGAACTGATCATCCTCCATGTGGACCGCCCGGTGCCGGGGGAAGGGGTTGAAATCCAGTTCTTCGGCGAAAGCGCCTGGGTGCCGAGCGGCCCGGCGACGATTGCCCTCAAGACCGGCGCGGCCATCGTCCCCGGCTATTTCATCCGCGACCCGCGTAACCGCCACGGCTTCGTCGGCGAATTCAGCACTCCGATCAACTACCCGGCGTTCCTGACCGGCAACAAAGAGCGCGATATCCAACTGATTACCCAGGAGATCATGACCTACATGGAAGGGGTCATTCGCCAGCACCCCACCCAGTGGTACATGTTCCGCCGGATGTGGCCGCGCCTGGACCTGCGCGAACGCCGCTTTGCCGTGGTGAGCCGGGCGCTGGGGCAACCCCGCGCCGCCGTCCGCCGCTGGCGCACCCGCCGCGAGGTCGCCCCGCTCCATTCGGCGGTCGAGGGCCTCAGCATGGGCATCAGCGTCGATCCGCCGGTGATCGAAGAGTGGTCCAGCGGCCAGCACATCATCGAAGAGGCCGTCGAACCCCTCCCCACCCTGCGCCCGCTCGAATCGCGCCCCACCGAACAGGGCGGCTAAGATCCCGGTCGGCCCGGTGTATAATGGCAGCAGAACGCTGCGGGACAGCCCCATGGGCTAACGCAACCGACCCGACCCGCTAACGACCAATCACCAACCCCTAACCCCCAACCCCTGACCCCACGTATGTTTTACTACTATCTGGTCAAATACGGTCAACATGTGGTGCCCTTCAGCCCCTTGCGGTTGGGGTATGCGGTCTGCTGGCTGGTGGGCTGGGTGGTGTTCTGGGGGAGCGGGCGGGTGCGGCGGGCGGTGCTGGGCAACCTGCGCCATGTGGTGCCCGATGCGTCGCGGGCCGAGCGGGGCCGCCTGGGTCGCCGGATCATCATCAACCAGCAGAAGAATTATTACGACCTGATGCGCCTGGCCCATCTCGATGCCGAAGACATCAGCAAGCTGGTCGATGTGCGCGGCATGGAGTATTTCGACACGGCGCTGGCCGGGGGCCGGGGGACGATCATGGTCTCGCCTCACCTGGGGAACTATAACCTCGCCACCCAGATCGCGATCCCCCGCCACCTCAAGGCCCACATCATCGCCGAACGGCTCCAGCCGCCGAAGGCCCATGCCCTGATCAACGGCCTGCGCGAGCGCCTGGGCCTGCACCTGATTCCGCTGGACGATCCCAACCTGGCCCGCATCATCTTCAAGCTCCTGCGCGCCGGGGAGGTGCTGGGCCTGGCGATGGACCGCGAGATGACCGGCAATGGCATCCCGGTGCAACTGTGCGGGCGCACCGCCATGCTGCCCGCCGGGCCGGTCACGCTGGCCTTGCGGCTGGGGGTGCCGCTGATCCCGGTGCGGGCCAAACGGCTCTCCAACCTGCACACCGAGGTGCGGATCTACCCGCCGCTAGCCCTGGTCCGCACGGGCGACACAGCCCACGATATCGCCGTCGGCACCCAACTGCTGGCCTCCTTGCTGGAAGAAATGGTGCGCGAAACGCCCGATCAGTGGGTGGTCCTCCAGCCCGTCTGGCCCGAAGACGGCGGCCCGGCCCTTCCCGCTCCCACCCCTACCCCTGTCGCCCTCCCCGTCCCCAAGTCGGAACCGGCGCCGGAGCCGGTGCAGCGGAGTGCGTGAGACGAGTGGCGCGTGGCTCGTGATGCGTGAACAATGGCGTATTGCGTATTGCGTATTGCGTAAGAACGTTAAATTTACTGAGCACTCAGCACTCAGCACTCAGTACTCAGCACCAGCCACCAACCACCAACCACCAACCACTCGTCCCGAGCCACGAGCCACGAACCACGAGCCACTCGTATGCACTGCCAGCACCTTGAACTGACCGACTTCCGCAACTACGCCAGCCTCGAACTGTTGCTGGAGCCGGGGATCAGTGCGTTCCAGGGGGAGAACGCCAGCGGCAAGACCAGCCTGCTCGAAGCGATCTATCTGCTGGCGACCAGCCGCTCGCCGCGCACCAACGCCGAGGTGGAACTGGTGAACATGGCGGCAGAGACGTTCCCCGGCGTGACCCCGTTCGCCCGCGTCGGTGCGCAGGTGGCCCGGCGGCGCGGCCAGGTGGCCCTGCAACTGATCATCAGCCGCGAGGACAGCCGCCCGCTGGACGGCACCGCCACCCCCCTGACCCGCAAGCGGATCACGATCAACGGGGTCGCCCGCCGCGCGGTGGACCTCATCGGCGCGATCAACGTCGTGCTGTTCACCCCGCAAGACCTGGATCTGGTGCTGGGGGAACCGGCGCTGCGCCGACGCTATATGGACATCACCATCGCCCAGGTGGATCACCGCTACGTGCGCACACTCAGCCACTACAACAAGCTGGTGCTGCAACGCAACGCCCTCTTGCGGACCCTGCGCGACAGCGGGCGCAACCCGCTGGGCCGCGATGTGCGCGAGGAGATGCGCTACTGGGATGAGGAGATGGCGCAGGCGGGGGCCTATCTGGTCTTGCGCCGCGAGATATTCCTGGGGCGGCTGACCCTGCTGACCGCCGCCGCGCACCTGCAACTGGCCGGACCCGCGCCCACCGGGGGCAGCAACGACCTGCGCATCGGCTACGGGTCGGCGGTGGCTCCTGCCGCCCGCGCCGCGCTGGCCCCCGACCTGGAGGCGCACTGGGCCACCATCCTGACCGCCAGCGTGAGCGGGGCCGAGGAGACGGTGGACGACGCGCTGTTGCGGGCACGCATCCCCCATGTGGAGCAGCGGGTTACCCGGATTGCGACCGAATTTCTGGATCAGCTAGAGGCGTTGCGGGGGCAAGAGGTGCGCCGGGGGGTGTCGTTGCTGGGGCCGCACCGCGACGACCTGTCGCTGCGGCTGGGCGGGCAAGATCTCGCCAGCTTCGGATCGCGGGGGCAGCAGCGCACGGCGGTGCTGGCGATCAAGTTGGCCGAGGTGACGATGATGCGCGCCGAAACGGGCGACACACCGATCCTCTTGCTCGATGATATTGTCTCCGAGTTAGATGCCCGCCGCCGCCAGTTCCTGGTCCGCACGCTGACCGAGCCGCTGCCGGGGGCCGACCAACCCCCGCAGGTGTTGATCACCACCACCGACTGGAGCAGCTTCGATCCGGCCTTCCTGGCCCATGTGACCCGCTACGAGATCACCGGCGGCGAAGTGCAACGGCTCGCGTGATTTTGGATCGCAGCTCTGTCGCCGCGCCAAAATCTAAAATCGGCTAGCCGCTGACCGCCAGCAGCAGATCGATGTCGGTCAGCACGGGCGGCTGGTGGTGGGCATCTTTCACCACCGCTTGCACCGTGTAGCCATCGGCCAGGATCTCCCCGATCATCTCGCCGATCAAGGTCATGGTCGGGAGGGCGGGCTGCTGCTCCATGTAGACTTCGACCAGGACATCCAGATTTTCCAGCGGGGAATAAGTCAGGCGCACCTGCGCGCCGGGACAATAGCTGGTGATCTGCTGGCGGAAAATGGTCATTAGCTGGCGCAATCGCCCTGGATAGACATTGCTCATCCAGTCACCTCGTTCGTGCACGAGAAGATGCATCGCCAACTCCTTTCATCTCTTCTTGTTATATAGGACGTGCCCGCATGCTGCCGGGTTCCGCTACTGCTTACTAATGACACTATAATGGACCCCTATCGGATCACTATCGGCAAAAAGTCGATCTACGACAGGGGGGCGGTGACATTTTTGCAAATCCCGCCCGCAACCCACCGAAGAACGGTCGAGTGCGGCACCACAGCCGTCATCCGCTACTACACATGTGCTAAAATGTCGCGGCCCCGGAAATACCGGAGCCGCAAGCGGTGTTACGATGCGATTAGGCGGGCGCGCTGGCGCAGCGGCAGGGCGATTACGCCTGGGCCAGCACCGCCGCGATCTTGGGCAGCGACACGTCGTAACGATATTGCACGCTCATATGCCCATCATCGAATTCCTGGTGTTCATAGCGGATACCCCGCGCATCCAGCCGTCGCGTCATAATTCGCGCCCCGTACTGGAGGTTAAATTCGTCGCGGATGCCGCAATCGATGTAGAGCAACGCGAGTTGACGCAGGTTCGCCCCGTAGCGATCCACCTGTTCGACCGGGTCCCAGGTCAGCCAGTGCGCCCACACGTCGGGGCGGCGTTCGCAGGTGTGCAGATCCATCGGCAGGGCGATGCCTAGCGGCTCCGCTGGGTCGGGGGAGTAGCTGGCAGCCATCGCCAGGATGTTCAGCGCGTCGAAATCATCCTTGCCCGGCTTGATCTTGGCGGCGAACTTGGCCCACCACGCCGCCACGCCACCCGCCGCGTTGAAGGCGTTGGCCGCCTTGGGGAAGTCAGGCGCATAGCACAGGTCGAAGGCCATATCGCCGCTGTGACAGGCCACGGCGCGGAACACATCGGGGTGGCGCATCCCCATGATCATGGCCCCGTAGCCGCCGCTCGACTTGCCGAACACGCCCCGCGCTTCGGGCGTGGGGATCGTGCGGTAGTGCGCGTCCACAAAGGGGATGACCTCGTCGATCAGATAGTCTTCGTAGTGCCCGGTGGCTGCCGAATTGAGGTACTGGCTGCCGCCGTAGCGGGTGAAGCAGTCGGGCAGCACGAAAATGGCCGGGGGCATCCCGGCGGCATAGAGCCGGTCGAGCCGCTGGGGCAGGTTGGGCTGCCAGGCATCTTCGTTCAGCAGCATGATGCCCTTGCCGGTGAACCCGGTCAGCCCGACGATCACCGGGTAGCGCCGATTCGACGCGGCATAATCGGGTGGCAGGACAATCGGCAGGCGGCGGGTGGCCGGGTCGCCCAGCGGGTTCTCGGCCAGCACACGGCTGGCTAGTTCGGGAATTTCGACAGTGGTCGGCATAGGGAAGGGTCCTTTCTCTGCATGGGGATGTAGACGGAGCATACCCCTCGCCCCGGCGGCTGTCAAGGTGGTCTAACCCACGCACCCTTCACCCTGCCCCCTCTCCCCATTCACATGAGGAGAGGGGAACTCCGCGCCACCAATCGTGTCCTGAGCGAAGAATTACTGGAGCCACACTCCCCTCGCGCCCGCGTCAGCGGGGAGAGGGGCCGGGGGTGAGAGGTGCGCGGGTGTCCCGAATACTGGAGTGTGGCACCATCGAGCATCCGCGCAACAAAAGGTGTCAAGTAACCCATGCCTGTGCTATAATTTACCATGAAACGCTATCTCTCTCTTGTGTTGATCGGACTGGCCGGGCTGCTGGTCCTGGGGCTGGCGGCGTGCGACGTGCCCGCCCCGCCGCCGGAACTGGGCACCCCCACGCCGCTGGGGCGCGAACACGTCACGGTCACTCCGGCCCAGCCGACCCCGACAACCCCGCCCGACGGCGGCGGCCAGCTCTGGTTTGTGCGCGGCGGCACCCTGTGGTCGGCGGGACCGGACGGCGCGAACCCAGTCCAGCGTAGCACGCAGCCGGTCAGTGCGCCGCCGGTGCTCGCGCCCGATGGCCGCCGGGTCGCCTTTGTCAATGACCGGCAAGTAGTGGTCGTGGATGCCAACGTCGGGACGGCCCGCGTGGTGGTCACCGGCACGATGGCCCCCGATCAGCGGCTAGGTTGGTCGCCCGATGGGCAAAAGCTGGCCTATTTCACCCTCAGCGCCCAGGCCACGGGCGAAGAGCAGGTCTGGGCCGTGGGGGTGACCGGCACCGCGCCGCCCAGGCCGATGATGACGATCACCGTGCCCGGCTACCGGGGCGGGGCCGCCTTCGAGCGCGTGGCCGGGTGGGCATCCGACGGGCGGCGCTTCCTGGCAAGCGGCATCTACGGCCCGATCCAGGTCATCCCGCTGTCGTCCAGCGCGGGGGACCCGTTCACCGTCAACGGCGGCGAGCCGTTCTGGTCGGCAGACGGGCGCTATATCCTCTATACCCAGGCGATGAACGGGGCGCTGGCGATCTTTGATGTGGTGGGCGATGCCACGCCGTTCGTCAACGAAAAGCGCGAGGTGGGCACCCGCCTGGGCGAATACGCGCAAGGCCCCGGCCCGCGCTTCTCGCCTGACGGCACGCAGGTGCTCTACCGCAGCCGCATGGCCGACGGCACCCCGGCAGTCGCGGTGCGCGATCTGAACGGGGTCGAGGGCCTCTACCTGCCGGGCAACAACGCGAGTTGGTCGCCCGATGGGAATTGGATCGTCTACGAAACCGGGGTGCTGCAACAAAACGACCTCGGCCTGGCCTGGCACGCCACCGGCCTGGCGAAAGTCCACCTCGACGGCAGCAACATGGCCCAAATATTGCAGGAAGCCAGTTTGCCCACCTGGGGTCGGTGAAACGTGATGCGTGAAACGTGATGCGTGAATAGCTACATACTGCGTATTGCGTATTGCGTAAGAACGTTAGAATTACTCAGCACTCGTCACGAACCATCCGGCACTCAGCACTCAGCACTCAGCACTCAGCACTCGTCACTGACCACTGACCACTGACCACTCGCCACTCGTTACTCGCCACGAACCATCCGTCAGGAGCAGGACCATGAGTAATACCCGACCGCCCCGCATTTACGTGCGCCCCCACACGCCGCTGGTTGCGACATTTTCGATCGTGGGGCACGACCCCCGCACCGGCGATCTCGGCATCGCCACCCAGAGTAAGTTCCTGGCCGTGGGGGCCGTGGTGCCGTGGGCACGCGCCGGGATCGGCGCGATCGCCACCCAGTCGTGGGCCAACACCAGCTATGGGCCAGAGGGATTGGCCCTGCTGGAAGCGGGCATGAACCCCCAGGAGGTCGTCGAGCGGCTCCTGGCCGGAGATGACCGCCCCGGCCACCGCCAGCTCGGCATCGTCGATGCCCAGGGCCGATCCGCCACCTTTACCGGGGACGATGCGTTCGCCTGGGCGGGCGGCGTCGCCGGGCCGCACTTCGCCGCCCAGGGCAACATCCTGGTCAGCGAGGAAACGGTCCAGGCGATGGCCCAGACTTTTGTCGAGCAACAAACCTCCGGCCAGGGCGAACTGGCCGACCACCTGGTGGCCGCCCTGACGGCGGGCCAGGCGGCAGGGGGCGACAGCCGGGGGTTGCAGGCGGCGGCGCTGCTGGTGGTGCGCCAGGGCGGGGGCTACTCCGGCTTCAACGACCGCTACGTCGATCTGCGGGTGGATGACCACACCACACCGATTGCCGAACTGCGCCGCATCCTCGACCTGCACCACCTCTATTTCCAGGACACCGACCCGGCCAACCTGTTGCCCATCCAGGGCGACGTGCTGCACGAGTTGCGCGAACTGCTCCAGGCCGCCGGATACCTGATCACCTTGCCTGCGGATGACAGCTATGACCCGGCGACCGCCGCCGCGTTCGACAAGTTCACCGGGCGCGAGAACCTGGAAGACCGCGTGCAGCGCGGCGCACTGATCGACCCGGTGGTGCTCAAGTACCTGCGCGGCCTGGTCGAAGACGACCCGACTCCCGACCACGAACCGCCCGTCCACGTCCTGCGCCGGGGCGACTCCGCCGAGGCCCACGCCGACCACGGCCACCTCCACATTGTCCGCCGCGTCGAAGAAACCGAGACAACCTAGCCCGGTTCCAGGGAAGTTTAATCCGCCCGGCCTGCCGATGGGCGATGGACGATCTGATCGTCTATCGTCCATCCGCGATCCGCCAGCCGCGACCGCCACCGAGGAGCGATCCCATGCCTGAGCCTGTTACGGAACCGACAACCGCCCCCACGTTCGCCAACGACATCGCCACCGCGCCGGGGGACCTGCCGCTGTCCGATGTGATGACTCGGATCGCGGTGCAAAAGCAGCAGTTTCGCCACGACAACACGATCCTGCCGCTCGCCCCCACGCCCGATACTCCGGTGGTGATCACGGCCACCAGCGGGGCGGACCTGCCGCTGGAGCGCGCCGTCCTCTATTACACCACCGACGGGCAGGCCCCCACCGCGCACGATCGGGCGGTGCCGCTGGAGATCGCCACCGTGGATTGGGTGCCGCAGGCCGGATATCTGACCCGCTGGCAGGGCGTGATCCCGCCACACCCGGCGGGGACGGTGGTGCGCTACCGGATCGGCGGCTGGCAGGCCGGGCACGGAGAGGCCGCCGATCCCGACGTGTGGGCGCACGACGGGCAGGGCTTCTGGTTCCGCCATGCCACAGCCCACGGGATCACCACCTTCGCCTACCGGGTCGAGCCGCCCGGCCCCCGGTTTCCGGCCTGGGCCACCGACACGGTCATCTATCACATCTTTCTGGATCGCTTCCATCCCGGCCCCGCCAGCGCGACCTTCCCCCCCGGTGCCGATGGTCAAGGGCTGCACGGTGGCACCCTCCAGGGGGTGCAGCAGACCCTGCCCTACCTGGCCGACCTGGGCGTGACCTGCCTGTGGCTGTCGCCGCTGTCGGTCGCACCGTCGTATCACCGCTACGACACGACCGATTATTACACAGTAGACCCGGCACTGGGCACCAACGACGATCTGCGGGCGCTGGTCCAGGCCGCCCACGCGCAGAACATTCGGATCATCCTCGATTTCGTCCCCACCCACGGCTCGATCGATCATCCTGCGTTTGTGGCCGCCCGCGCCGAACAAGAGGCCGACACGGTGGGCTGGTTCACCTTCTACGAATGGCCGCACCGTTACCGCCAGTTTTTGGAGATGGTGCCTGATCTGGTGACGTTCAACACCGACGACCCCGGCGCGCGTGCCCACATCCTCGGCAGCGCGGTGCAATGGCTCCGCGATTATGGCGTGGACGGCTTCCGGCTGGACCATGCCATCGGCCCCAGCATGGATTTCTGGGTGGCCTTCCGCGAGGCGGTGCTGGCGGCCCGGCCCGACGCGCTGACCTTTGGCGAAGTGACCGACACGGTAGACGGCCTGCGGCGCTACCGGGGCAAGCTCCATGGCGTGCTCGATTTCCCCCTGGCCGGGGCCTTGCGCCAGACCTTCGGCAACGACGAGTGGACCCTGGCCCAACTGGACGGCTTCTTGCGCGCCTACGAACGCTACATGGCCGAGGGGCCGGGCCGGGTCAGCTTCCTCGACAACCACGACATGAACCGCTTCCTCTTCGTGGCCGACCAGAGCACCACCCGCCTGAAGCTGGCCGCGCTCTGCCAGTTCACCCTTGATGCCACCCCGGTGATTTATTACGGGACCGAGATCGGCCTGTCGCACGAGCAAGATATCGCCGTGGGTTTCGGCGGCGACGCCGAGGCCCGCCGCGACATGATCTGGGACGAAGCGGGCTGGGACCGGGAGTTGCGGGCCTTCTATCAGGCGCTGATCCGGCTGCGGCAGGCCCAGCCCGCGCTGCGCCACGGCCCCCGCCGCACCGTCCACCTGGATGCCGCCGCAGGCACCTACGCCTACGAACGCGGCGCGGAGGCCGACGAGAGCGGGCCGGTGCTGGTGGTGTTCAACCACAGCGCCGAAGAGCGTACTGTGTCCCTGCCGTTGCCGGGCGGGGCACCTCCCACCTGCCTGTTCAGCACCGCCGCGCCGCCTACCCTGGCGACCACCGGCGGGTCGATTCGAGTCACCCTCGCCCCCTACACTGGCGTGGTGCTGGGGCAGGCAGCGTGATCCACGGATCGTCCCTGCTGATTCGGGACCAGATTTTGTATTGCATTTCACAACATTGGTGTTATAATAGAGTCAGCGTAAATCGTCACAAAGAGTTGTAACAACTTTAGTCGCATCCTAACGGGGCCACTCGGTTATTCGGCGGCGGCATGGGACATCCCAGCCGCCGCCGGAGCGGGTGGCCTGTGTAGCGTTCAAGCACGGCAAGGAGGCCACCGATGGGCGAACACACGACACACAGGCAGGCAAGGCGCATACTGATCGGGGCTGTCCTGCTCTTGGGCGCGCTGGCGCTGGGCGGCGGGGCGGGACCGGCGCAAGCGCAAGGCACCCCGCCGAAACTGCCCACGTTACCCCCCCGCACCCTTCCCGGCTGCGTACCGGCGGTGCCCACCTGGAGTTTCTACCCCGATAACGGGCGGCTGGTCGCCGTGTCGGCGCTGACTGCCGACGATGTGTGGGCGGTGGGGACCCTGCACTCCAACGGCACGCGCACAATGATGCAGCACTGGAATGGAAAAAGCTGGGAGGGCAGCTCGCTGGATAACTATGGCTATCTCCTGGGCGTGACGATGGTC
>JBBSEL010000034.1:0-12044 GCA_038239755.1 Chloroflexia bacterium
CCCACCCCTTCCGCGACTCCAACCGCCTGCTCCATCCTATTTGCGGATGTGCCCCCACAGAATCCGTTCTACCCCTCCATCCGCTGCCTGGCCTGCCGAGGGATCGTCGGGGGGTATCCCTGTAGCGGGCCCGGCGAACCGTGCCCTGGCGCCTACTTCCGCCCGAACACCGCGGTCACCCGCGGCCAAACGGCCAAAATCGTCGCGGCAGCAGCCGGGTTCAATGAGCCGATCCCCAGCACGCAACAAACGTTCCAGGATGTACCCGGAGGCAGCACCTTTCATGGATGGATCGAACGTTTAGCGATGCGGGGGATCATTCTGGGCTATCCTTGCGGGACCCACCTCTGGGAGCCGTGCGTTCCGCCGTTGGACCGACCCTATTTCCGCCCCAACGCTAATGTCACGCGGGGCCAACTCGCGAAGATCGTCAGCCGCGCGGCGGGCTGGACGGACACCCCCACGGGCCAGACCTTCGCGGATACCCCGCCCGATAGCCCCTTTTACGTCGATGTGGAACGCAGCGCTCGGCGGGGCATCGTCAACGGCTATCCGTGCGGGCAAACGCCATTCGAGCCTTGTGTTCCGCCCGCTAACCGTGCCTATTTCCGCCCTGGTAACAACGCAACGCGCGGACAGTTGAGCAAAATCACCGTCCAAGCTTTCTTCCTCTGCCAGTAAGTCGCTATAGGCGATCAGCACTGAAGAAAAACAAAGACCCCATCGAGCCAGCTCATTAACCGGCTCGCTGGGGTCGTTGCACAGGCGAGTCCGCCTCCCGCCTAGCGGCCTACGAAGGATCAGGGGCGATCACAGATGGGAACGACGGTGTACCGTTCAATCAACGTGCGCGCATTCCCATAATTCGCTGAAAACCCGACCGCCCACACATCGCCCCCGCCACACGGGGTGGTTCCGGGCACCACCCCCACTCCGGCGAGAACAATCCCCCCCTCGGGTGGAGCCGGACTGGCGACTTGCTGCCAGCTTGACCCTGTCCACCGATCGGTGATGGTCAGCGCGCCGACGCCGCCAACGGCCCACACGTAATTGTTCCAGACCGGGGCCACCCCGCCGAGAATTCCGCTCGACGGCGGATACGGCGGCGCAGCCACTTGCCGCCAGGTCGCGCCATCCCAATGGACCGTCAGGGGCGATAGACTCGCCCCGTTTTGGTAGAAGCCCACGGCCCACGCATTCGTCGCCGAGGTCGTTGTGACACTGTTCAGGGTGGGGCTTGCGCCCGGAGTAGGCGCGAGGATCCGTCGCCATCCCAAACTTTGGTCGTAATGGAGAATGGTCGCACCGCCATCCGCCGCCGGGGTACCCACGGCCCACACATCGTTGTCGGATTGGGCCCACACACTATTCAACTGCACCCCCGCTAATGGCGGGGGCGATTGCGCGATCCAGACGGTACCATTCCAGTAGAAGACGAGGGGTAAATACCCTCCTTGAGGATTAGTGCGGTAGCCGACCGCCCACGCCTCATTAATGCTAAGCGCCGTAACACTCGTTAAGGTGTTGCCCCATCCTTGGGGATCGGGGGGCGCAGCCGCTTGCGTCCACCGGGTCCCATTCCACCGCACGATCAACGCCGAAGGACGGCAACCCGTCGTCTGCTTACTACAGCCGATATAGGTATCCCCGACGGCAAACGCCGCTTGCGGAGTCAGCGCTTTTACCCCATACAGCTCATTGGTGTAAGCGCTCGGGTTAGGGCTGGCCTCCTGATTCCAAGCCGACCCATTCCAACGTAGAATCATGGTATCCGAGCCGTTCCCGGTCTCGACAAAACCCACACTCCAGACATGCGTTGCATCCGCAGCGGACACGCTCGTCAAGAAGTTGAAGCCCGTAGAGGGGTTGGGGCTGGAGACAATGGTCCAAGAATCAGGACCCGCCACGACCTGTTGTACAGTCAGGGCGCTAAGCGCCAGTAAGACAACAGCCAGTAGAGTAGCGGCGAATCGCAGCGCGTTACGATGGTTCATTAGAGTTCTCCCTTCTTAGTTAGACAGTGATTGCCTGTGACATCTGTTCATGATTCCGCTGCGCTGGGGCCAAGATCGCCAGGCGCGGAGGGAGGTCGGTCCCGGTCCCGACCCAGAAGCCTGCTTTGCGGAGCGCCGGGCCGTAATCCTTCACCAGCGCCGCGCTGGGGAGGAGGGCCAGCACCGGCAGAATGGCGGTGAGGGTCTGATACAGGGGTTTGCGCCCTGCCGTGGGGCCAGCGGTGCCCGGACGGTGGCGCTTCTCCGCCGGACGGAACCAGAAGCTGCGACTCGCCCCCGGTGGGTGTAACACCAGCACGACGGGGCGCTCCGGCGTGTCAGGCGGCCAGGCCACCCAATCGTTCAGCCCGGCGGGCACCTGGTCGGGATGCAGGCGCTCCGGCGGGCGGGTCGCACCGTCGCCCGCCCCCGCCGTCGCCGCAAAGTGCTGTTGCACCGCCCGGCGCACGATCGCGCTCTGCGGGGTCAGCAGCGGCTTGGGGCAGCGCGGGTTATACGCGGTGGGACGTAGAGTGGTCCAGCCCAGGTCGTGCAGTGCCGCGCCGACCTCCAGGCCCATGCTCTTGTGGGCCAGCTGGCCGGGGGTCGGCAGCCGGTAGGGCTGGTGGCGATGAGGATAGGGCTGCGCCAGCGCCTGCGCTCCGGCGGCGCAGAGCGTCCAACACACCTCGTGCTTATGCGTCTCCAGGGGATAGAACCGCGTCCCCCGCACCAGCCCGGCCTCGCGCAGCCGGTGCAACTCCCGATAAATCCGCCAGTTGGGCAGACCAGGCAGCACATAAAGCATCAGTTGGGACGTGCTCAGCCCGCCTTCGTCCAGCAGTGCGCGGAGGATATTTTGCTGCGGTTCCGTGAGCGCCGCCAACTCTGTATCAGGCATGAATTCACCCGCCTTCCTATTATATAGACAGCGTGTCGGACAAGACGATCAGCGTGATGTTGGAATAGGGCCGGATCGCGGCCCCGACGAGCGAGGCACGCGCCGGGCGGCAGGCCCACAGCACCGGACCGGGTTGCGCCCCATACCGCGCGGCCTTGTGCGCCAGCATCTGCCCGTAATACTGCCCATCAATCTCCACGTCCACCGTTTCGACCGTGGCCCCTGGCGATCGGCAGAGGTCCACCTCCGCGTCGGGGATGTCCGCCCCGGTACCCGCCGCGAGAAGCTGATGCCGTAGTAGCCGTTCCGAGCGCCACCCGAGCAGCGCGCCGCCTTCGCGCAAGAGCTGTGCTTCGAGCAGCAGCCGCAACGCTTGCCCCAGGATCAGGTGGTCTATCTCGCGCCTGCTCGGCCAGCCAATGTAGATAGCAGGCACCTCCGCCCCGATGGCAGCGGCACTCTGCCGCGTCAGAGCATAGATCACTGTTTGCTGCCGGGCCCGGTGCCAGGGCTGGGTGAGCAGATAGCCGCCGCGCACCAGCCGGTGCAGATGCCGATAGGCGCTGCGTGGCTGGACCCCCGCCCCGAAGCGACGGCGCAATTGGTCACGGCTGGCAACCCCGCCTTGCCCAATCCAGCGCAGCATCTCCTGGTTGGCAGGACTGAGCGGCAGATGAAGGACACTCGGATTCATGGCAACACACCTTTACTCGGTTGGAACCTGGGACGCAACAGCAGCCTCGGTAGGCAAGGCCGTTGCATCCAGATTATTGCCGACGCGGTAGCGGAAAAGCGTCTCTGGCGCATCCCCGTTGCTGGCCGCGACCACTTGCTGGAGCAACGCCGGAATATACCCGGCCTCGCGCCCCGCCCGCGCTGCCCGGGTCGCCAATTTCCGCGCGCTGGCCGCGTCCATCTGAAGGGCCGCCAGGATCTGCCGGGTGTTCACCTCGATCTGCTCCGCCCGCGTCAGCGGCCCCGCCGGTGTCGCATCCTCCACTGCCGACTCAGTTACAAAGGTCTCAACCGGTGCCTCAGCAGGCTCTGGCGCATCAGGCATAGCTATAGCCTCGCTGCGATCAGGGGCAGGGGCTTCAGCGGCTTCCATTAGCACTGTCGCCTCAGCCTCCTCCTGTGGTTGTGTCGTGTGTTCAGCGGCCGCCGTAGGCTCCTCCGCTGGGGTAGGCTCCTCCGGTGCCGGGGTTAGACTTTCGGGGATGGTAGATGCAGCACGCAGGCACGCCGGAATGATCTGGGTACACACAGCAGGGGGATCGGGGCCAAAAAGCGCCTGCAATTGCCCGGCCCGGATGCGCTCGACATACGGCAGGTCGAAGTGGACGACCGTCGGCGGGGTAAAGTGGCCCTGGCTGTCGCGCCGCTCGATGATCGCATGATGGGCCGCCAGGCTGCGGATCTCCCACGGCGAGAACGTGGGCCGGGCGTGGGTCTGGCGGCTCCAGCTACTGCCGTGCTGCTGCGCCTGCCCATGGCCGCTCTGGGCGAGGGAACTGGCGTGACTGCGCCCCGAAGTATGGCTGCGGCTCGCGCTCTGGCCGGTGCTGGCGGTCTGGCTGCGGTAGGCCCGTTCCGGTGCGCCGAAGAGCAAGCTAAAGCGGTGTGCATCCCGCTCCCCCACGCCGCCCATCACGATCTTGATCCCGGCGTTGCTCAACAGGTCATCCACCAGTGTCTCGTCCCGCAGTTGGGCGAGATCCTGGAACGCCAGGAGGTAGCCCGCCCGGTTGCTGCGCGCCTGCGCCATGCCGGCTGCAATCGCCCGCGTCACAAAGTTGTGCGCCTCATCCACCACCAGGAACTTATAATGGTGCCGGTTCACTGCTGGGTCCAGCACCGCGTGGGTGAATTGCGCCACGATCAGCCGCCCCAGGATGCGGGCGACTCGTGGGTAGCGCCCGACGGGTAAGGTGAAACAGACCCGCGCCGGAGCCCGCAGCAGATCCGCCACCGCGTACCCCTCGCCGGGCGCGGCAAACAGGCGGGCAATGGCTCGTCGGGCCAGCGGTTGGAGCGCCGCATCCAGGCTCCCCAGCACATCATAGCGACCTCCGGTGAGTTGCGCGATGCGCTGGAGATCGAACAATTCTTCCGCGCGCTTCGGGAGGCTGCGCGCCAGCCGCTCCCGACTCTCGGTGTCCCGTAGATACTGGAGCAACGACGGCAGGCCGGGCATAGCCTCGTAGACACGGTGATGCGCCAGGACCAACCCGATCAAGGCGTTGCGGGCATTGTCGGCAAAATACTGCTGGTCGGGGGCCAACTCCGGTAGCAACGCTTCGCCCAGGCGCTCGGCCATCTCATAGGGTGTCTGGCCGCTCCACAATTGCAGCGGGAAGCTCCGTTCTGGGTCATCCAACCGAAAGCGCAGATGAAAGGCGTGTGGATGCGCCTGCTCGAACGCCGGGCCGCTGAAATCATCACCTTTGGCATCCAAATAGATCCCGCCCGCGCCGATGCGATCCAGATAGGCCAGCGACGGCTCCAGCACACTGCGCGTCTTGCCCATGCCGGTCGGCGCGATGATGATCAGGTGCGTGCAAAGCTGGCCCGCGCTCAAGGTATAGGCCGCTGCTTCGTCCGGGAGCAGCTCAAAGGCATTCGTTTCCTCATTCCAGACTCGGTCATACGGGCGACCCAAGCCCCACAGATCCGGGGCCACTTCGGGAGAAGGGGGGGATGCCGCCGCACTCAGACCCAGCCAGGGAAATTCGCGCCGAAAGCGAAGGTGCGGCCAGGGACGCGGCCAGCGGTCGGCCAGCAGCACCAGGCCGACCACACCGCTATAACCCAGCAACTCCAGCAGCGACAGCGGATGGCGCAGCAGGAACAACTGATCGGGCAGCCGCGTGTTGGGTCGGTGGAGGGCCATCGCTACCACCCAGAGCAGGTGGTTACCGAGCAACACACACGCCGGTACCCCGACCACCCACACCCAGCCCCGGCTGGGGCGCGCGACCAGCCGTCGGAGCGGATAGGTCAGCACGCGGCCCACGCCATCGATCAAATGATCGCCCCAGCCCTGCGTGCGGGGCGCCGGTGGCAGCGGGGGCGGAGGCAAGGTCTTCATCATGCCGCATCCTCGGTCTGCGCGTCGGCAGCCGGCTCGCTGCCGAGCTCCGCCTGTAGAGTTGCCAGCAGCTCGGCTAACTCAGGAAAGGTCTCCTCCAGCGTCGGCTCTCCCACATAATCTTCCGGGTGGCGCAGCCGCGCCTCGACGGTATGGCGGATCAGGCCGGGATTGGTCTTTACGCACTTGATCCAGCCCTGCCGCAGCCGCACCATGTGGGCCGGGGTCGGGTGGGTGCCATAGCGATAGGGGGCACCGGCGGGGAGCGGATGCTTGGGCGCGGAGCGGGTCAAGCCCTGGCGGCACAGATGGTCCAGCAGCGCCAGCGGGTTCTGCACATCCGGCACGCTGGTCACATAGGCCAACAGGTCGGTGATGTAGGTGGGTGGATCTGCGCGCTGGGCCGAGAGCGCCGCCAACCAGCGCGCATGGCTGTCACTCACATCCCACTCGGCCAGATGTTGCTGGATCGTAGCGGTATCAGCAGCCACCCGCTCCTGTAGCGCTGAGGGAGTAGAGATGGTTGGGTCGGTCAGAAGATCCAAGGATGCTGACGTCGTGTCATCCATAGTGTCCGCCATCAAGTGCGCACCCGCCTCATAATGCCCGCGCCCATCCACATTCAACTCATAGATCGTCGTCTGCTCGCCGCGTGGCCCGCTATAGGGATGGGGGAAGAGGAACTGGCGGGCTATGAGCGTGTCCAGCGCTGGCTCAAGTAGGTCCGGCGGGTCCAGTCCGACACCCTGGTCTACCTGTCGCCCGCCGACTTTACGCCCATAGCGCATAGCCCGCAGGGAAACCGGGGCGTGCGGCTGCCCGTACCCGTAGGTTTGCGCGAAGATATAGAGCATGACGGCGCGTTCGGCCAACGACAACTCCACCATCTGCCAGCGCACAAAGGCACTCGGAATCGGAATAAACGTAGGCTCCCCATAGCCGGGGAAGGATGGTGCCTCCGCAGCGGCGGGCCGCACCACCTCTCTAACGGGCCAAGTAGCTGTCGCCATCAATGGCCCTCCTCCGGCGCAGTGGGCCGGTCGGTGTAGACGGTGCCGATCGTCGGATAGGGCACGGTTGTACGCAGCAGCGCCAGGTGGGGCGGAAGGTGGGTGAGCGGGAGATCCTGGGCCTGCGGCAAGTCGTCCAAACGAGCGACGACCGGGGCGACATCGTTGGGGGTGAGCGTATGGACCCACCAGGTGCCGAAGGTGTCCAGAACCTGACCGGTATCGGGGGGCGGGGGCAGGTGCGTGCCGCTGACCGCGCAACTGATCCCGGCCTGTCCTAAGAGGGGCAGGTATGGCGCTAGTAACCCACTGTCCCACCAGCTTGCCAGATCATCGAGGAGCACAAGCATGGGGGGGGCTGGATGGTCGTCATACCGGCGCGCTTGCGCGGCAGCCACCAGGCACAGCAGCAGATACTCCCCGTACCATCCGGCCAGCGTCGCGTCGGTTCCGGTAGGGGTGGGCGGCAGCAGATGGGTCAAGGTGAGCGGGGCGGGCCGCCTGTTGAAGTAGGTGGCCGGGGCCGTATCGGCGCTTTGCCAGAGAGTGATCAAGCCCGGATGGGCCAGGATCGGACGGAGCAATCCCACTAACCGCCCGGCGATCTCCTGCTGGGTCGCGGGCGGGAAGCTGTCCCAGCGGCACAGGGCCGTCTCCAGTTCCGCACAAATCTGGACGTAGAGATCCGCGCCCTCCGGCGATCGGTGTAAGACGGAGCGAGGTAGAGCGGATGGTCCCGCCCACGCCTGCCATTCCGCTGCCACCAGCGGGCGGAGATCGGTGAGCGATTCAAGCTGCTGGTAGATCCGGTACGGTGTCGGGGGCGAGGACGGTGCGCCATCGCCTAGCCGGGCACGATGATGGCTCAGCAGGGCCAGTAAGGCCAGGTCATGAATCAGCACATCCCCACTCGTGGTGCTCCACGGGGCGATGCCCAGCCGCGCCAGGAACTGGTCGAACAACGGGAGGGCACCCGTCAGCGCCAGGTGTAGCGCCTGCACCTCCGCCTGGAGGGGAGAATTGGCGGGCAGCGGCGGGATGGCCAACAAATTGAGCCGCACGCTGCCGCGGGGATGGTTGCGATTGATCCAGGCCGGGGAGTGCGCGGTTTGCAAACTGAGCGCCAGCCCCAGCCGAGGAATCAGAGTATGGGCGGGATCCAGAACCACCACGTTGGTCCGCTGCGCGAGCGCCTGCTCCGCCAACCGCGCAACGGCCCCATAGCGCTGGGGACCGGTGCCCAGGCTCAGAAAGTGGCGCGTCCAGATGGGAGGGGGGTGCGGGTGGTTGCTGGGGAGGGGCATTCGCACCGGTTCGCCGGTGGCCGAACTGACCCCCAGCACCAGTTGCGGGCCGGGCGCAGCGGGCACCGGCGGCGTGGGTGCGATCTGATAGCTGTAGTGGGTGTCCAGTCCGGCGGTCACCGGGTGCACGGTCGCGGGCCAGCGGAGCAGGGGCAGCGCGTGATCCGGGGTCGGCCAGATCTCGCCCCACGGGTAGCGCCGGAGCAGCGCTGCGCGCAAGCGTTGGAGGCGCGGACTCGCGGGCAGCCAGCGGACAGGCTGCAACCCGCGAGCGGTCGCCGTCGGTTGGCCCACCAGGAGCAGCGCCGCGTGCCGGGGGTCGAACAGCACCAGGCGGAGTTCCCCGTCCGCGAGCATGGCGGGCGTCGGCAGTAATTGTGCGGTGAAATCCACCGGATCGGCAGCGCCGCCGGTGCCCGCGCCCCGCAGCGGCCAGCGATAAACTGGAGCCGACAGCGGTATCGGCGGCGGCGGTACGGACTCCAACTGGATGGTCGGCAACACGGTCGGCAGGAGGTTGGCGAGGATCGGCTGCACCCGCGTTGGAGCTTCCAGCCAGAGACTGAGGCGGCCCTCGCTATAGTGCCAGCGCAGGATCAAGGCCCCATAGCGCAGAAACGGGGCCAGCACGCGTTGCAAGGCGGCGGGATCGGGGGGGGTGTCGGCGTGGTAACGCAGGCGGAGCCAGGTCCGCTTCCCCAGATAAGGAAGCCACACCTGATGGATAAACTCAGCGGCCAACACCACCAGCCCCACGGCTGCTAGTGGAGTTCCCTGGCTCACTCCCCAAATTGTCAGCAGCAAACTTAACGCCAAACCGCCCGCCCAGCGGAGCCGTTGGGATCGTGTCATCCTTCGCCTCCTTCTTCCACCAGCGCACCGGACACGCGCGGGCGACGGCGTGCTTGCTCGGCATTGAGGGCAGTCATCTGCTCTCCCTCTAACGCGCTCAGGAACGCGCCCCATTTGGCGTGTTCTTCCTGCTCGTAAGCCGCGATGTCGGCCTGGGCGTGCGCAGCGCGGGCGGCGCGATTGGGTGCGCGGCCCCCGCCCAAGAAACGGTCCACGATGGTAGACATAATGAGCGCCTCCTATGTGCCCGCAAAGGCGAGCAACTCGTCGGGCGACGGCTCCACCCGCAACTGGTAGTAGTTGTCGTACTCCTTGAACACGAATTGCCCCGGCTTGGCCGTGATGATACCCTGCGTGTGCCAGCCCGTCAGGCGCGGGAACAACGGCTGCAACTGCTCGATGTTCGGCCCCTCCATCCGCCCGAAGAAGACCAACGGCGAGTTGGCGACGATCTGCTGGCCGATCTCGGTGCTGGTGTAGGTCGAGATGTCTTGGTCGGCCAGCCAGATCGCCGCATTGCGCGTGCGGATGCGCTTCACCAGGTCGCGGACCCCGTAGGCCACCCGCGGCTCGTTGAGCATATGGCGGGCTTCATCGATGAGGATCAGCAGCGACCCCGCCGCCTGCGGATCGCGGGTGAAGATATAGCGGCTCATGCGCTGGAACAGCACGGCATAGATCCAGGGTCGAAAGGTCTCATCGATACTGTGGACGTTGAAGCAGACCGCCCGGTGGCGGAAGGAGAGATCGACGTTGGTCGGGGCGTTGAAGATCGCGCCCAGCGCACTGTCCACAAAGATGCCGCCGATTTCCTGCGCCAGGCGCTGGCTATCCTCCGTACCCAGCTCATGCAGGATGAGGCAGAGATCCTCCAGTCGGGGCGCATTTTCGGCAGATAACGGCTTATCCCAGGAATAGGGCGCATACACCTGGCCCAGGGCGCGGTAGAGGGTTTGTACTTCCGCCGTGCTGAAGTGCCGCGCGTGCGGCGATTCGGTGTTGGCCGCCCCGACACTGCACGAAAGCAGCAGGGTGAGCAGATTCACCACGCCGGTGATCTGGCTCTGGGGGTTGGCGAACGCCCGGTCGAGAATGTTGAGGCGGCTATACTGGAAATCCAGGGGGTGATAGGCACACGCCTCCGGGCCGAGAATCTGCGCCAGGCGCTCGCAGTGCCCCTGCGGCTCCAGGAAAAAGATCTGCCGCCCGTAGAGCGCGTTGCGCCGCCCGATCAGATTGAGGAACAAGGTCTTGCCCGATCCCGTCTGCCCCAGGACAACCGCGTTGCCCGCCGTGTTGCCCGCCGTTGCGTCATCGCGGGCGAAGGCATCATGGAAGATCAGGCAGCCGGAGTAGTTGTCTACCCCGTACAGCGGCCCGCGCGTGTCGTTGCGGCTGGGCAGCCCGAACAGGCCGGTGAGCATCCCGACCCCGCCCGACATCCAGGGCCAATCGGGCAACGGATCGGGGATCAGGTTGCGGTGGGTGTCGGTGAAGTAGGGCAGCAGCCCTTTCTGCTGCCCGCGCGCCGGGGCGATTTCGCACAGGGTGGCCGTCACGCCTTGCAGCAGTTCCGCATTCTCTTTCAACTCCTCGCGGGTGCGCGCCCGGATCGCCAGGGCGACGCGGACGGTATAGAGCCGGTGCCCGGCTTCGAGCAGGTGGGTCACGTCCTGGGCATCCTGATACGCCGCTGCCGAACCGGGGTCGGTGCTGCCGATTTTGGCGTGCTGGCGCATCTGCGCGTTCAGATTATTCACCGCGTTATGGCTCCGGCGCGAGGCGGTGCTGGGGCTGACCGGGTCAATATCAATCGCCAACGCCACCCCGAACGGCAGTTGAAACAGCGGATGGAGCGACTCCAGCCCCAGGTGGCCGTTGAAATTGTAGGCGTAATAGAAGGCCAGGTAGTGCTGGTCCGGGCTGTCCGGCTGCGGGGCCAGGTAGTCGAACTCGGCGTGCCAACGTCCGTCGAAGATACGGGGCAGGCGCACCGGCTGCACCGCGCCGAGGAACCGGTTGCTGGCCGTGTTCCACAGGGCGTGGGGGGTCTGAGGCAGGGCGTTCCAGGTGATCAGGTAGAAGTGATTACGCCGCAAGTCGGAGGCGGCGGCCAGTTCGGTTAGAAAGGCGTGCTGCTCGGCCAGGCCGTCGCTCCGCCAGCTTTCCTCCGGTCCGCACTCCTGTAACATCGCGTCAATATGCCCGGTGGCAGGCCGGATCGTGGCCGGGGCGGTATAGGCGAGCAGGCGGATCGGCTGCCGCAGGTTGATGAAGAACGCTTCCGCCGCCCCCGCGACCGCGCTTTGCGCCGCTTCCCCGACATACATCCCCAGGTTATAGCCCGACACTTCGGCCACATGGCTGACCAGCCGCGAGGTTCGCCGCGCGGACGCGGGTTGTGCTGCCAGAACCATCAGGATCGCTCCTTTCCGGCAGGCTGAAGCACGGGTGTGTTCGCAACCGGGGCGACGGGTAGTGGCGCGGGGGTGCGGGCGGGCACCGGCAGCCGCAGACGGGGCAGGAGGATCAGGCTGGTGTCCGGCTCCCGCGTGCTATAGTAGGTCGCGGTGTCCACCTCATAGGCCCGTGGGCGCAGTTGATGGTGCAGCCAATACCGCCCCCAGCGGTAGAGTTGCACGTAGAGCGGCCAGCCCCAGACGCGGAAGGTCAGGACGATGCCGGTGACCATGCCCAGCGGATACCAAAAGATGCTGGGGAGCAACGGGAACCAGGTGTAGAGCAGATTCCCCAGGACGTAGCCGAGGACCGCGCCCCCGATGTTGCTGTACGAGAGGAGCCAGACCCCTTTTTGTTCGCTGACGCGGAAGATGTGCTTGATGTGCCGATAGGTGATCATGTCCAATTCTCCGATAGCCGGGGCGAGTGGCGGCC
>JBBSEL010000035.1:0-11984 GCA_038239755.1 Chloroflexia bacterium
CGCATCGCACGAACTCCGCACTCCGCTGGGACTGATCAAGGGCTACGTGGGCACGTTGCTGTCCAACGATCTGCCCATCGACTCGGCCACCGCCCGCGAGTTCCTGGGGGTGATCGACGAAGAGACCGACGCGCTGTCGGAACTGGTCGGCAACTTGCTCGACACGTCGCGGATCGAGGCGGGCACCCTGCGCGTCGATCCCCAGCCGAACGACCTGCGCGCCATCGTCACGGCGGCGGCAGAGATCCTCCAGGCCCGCTTTCCGGGCCGCGCCGTCACCCTCCACTTTATGCCCGATCTGCCCCTGGCCTGGGTGGACGGGCGGCGCATCGCCCAGGTGCTGGGCAACCTGCTGGAGAACGCGGCCAAGTATTCGCCCGCGCCCAGCCCGATCCTCATCCTGGCCGAGCCGCGCCACCCCCTGGTCTGTGTCACCGTGCGCGACCACGGCCCCGGCATCCCCGCCTCCAGCCTGCCCTACCTCTTCGACAAGTTCTACCGCGTGCCCAACGCCCCGATCCGGGCAGGCGGCACCGGCCTGGGCCTGACCATCGCCCGCGGCATCGTCGAAGCCCACGGCGGGCAGATCTGGGTCGAAACCACTCCCGGCGCGGGCACCGCTTTCTCCTTCACCGTGCCGGTCGCCGCGCCTGCCGCCTGATCCTTGTAACAGGTTGTAAGAGGTTGCAACAGATCTGCAACAGCGCACCGGGGGGCTGCAATTGCGTTGCTATGGCCCCTGGCTATAATAGACCTTGTACCGCCGAAGACATATTGTGGTAGGGCCGTTACCATAATACGTCTTCGGCGGCTGAGTTTTGTCCCCGGCATTCCCCCCATAGCGACCCCACGGAGCCTGTTTATGCGTATCGCCGTCATCTCCGACATGCACGGGAATTGCGTGGCCCTCGATGCCGTGCTGGCCGATCTCCAGGCGCAGCCCGCCGACCGGATGGTCTGCCTGGGTGACGCGATCCAGGGCGGGCCGCAACCGGCCCAGGTGGTCGCCCGGTTGCGTGACCTGGGTTGCCCGGTGGTGATGGGCAACGCCGACGATTGGCTGCTGAACGGCGATGCGCCCGACGACGAACCCATGACCGCCGAGCAAGAGGCCGTGCGCGCCTGGTCGCTGGCCCAGCTTTCCGAGGCCGACCTGGCCTTTATTCGCGCCTTCCAACCCACAGTCGAGCTATCCCTGGCGGCGGGGCGCAGCCTCTTGTGTTTCCACGGCTCGCCCCAGTCCTTCAACGAAATTATTCTCCCCGAAACCCCGCACGACGACGTGACGCGGATGCTCGGCCCGTTCGCCCCGGCGGTGCTGACCGGCGGGCACACCCACTTGCAGCAGATCCGCCGCCTGGGCGATTCTTTCTTCTTCAACCCCGGCAGCGTGGGCGTGGTCTACGACCGCACCCAGCCCGACGAGGGGTTTCAACTGGACCCCTGGGCCGAGTATGCGCTGCTCACTGCCGAGGCGGATGGACGGCTGCGGCTGGAATTCCGCCGCGTCCCGTTCGATGTGGACCACCTGCTAGAGGTCGTGCTGGCGAGCGGGCGGCCCCACGCCGCGACGACGCTGGCGCTGTATGGGCGGGCCACCGGGGCGACCTCCTGAGGCGGCGGTCATCTCAAAAATATTGAGCGGGGGCTGACACCGTTTGTCAGCCCGCGCTCGTTTCGGTCATATACCGTCTATATCAGAGAACAACCGCGTAGCGACCCCCCTCTACCCCTCGGTCCTCGCTGGCCCCGGCCTGCGGGGGCGATCCCGCGTGACCCGGCGCGGCTAGTAGGAGGTGCCATTCAGCTTTTCCAGCGCATCTTGCTCGCTCTCGAAGATTTCGGCGTAGCGGGCCACCCCGACCATGCGGAAGATCTTGCGGTAGTGGTCGTTCAGCCCGACGATCAGCAATTGCTGGGCGCGCTGCCGGGCCTCGGCCAGGATCGAGATGATCGTGGCGATCCCGGCGCTGTTGATATAGTCTACTCCGGCGAAATTCAGGATGATATGGGTCTTGCCGAAGGCCGAGGCATCGTTGAAGCTGGTGTGTAACCGGGCGTCAGCGAAGCTCGTCACATCGCCCGACAGGTCGATCACCGAGGCCTGGGGCAGTTGGCGGACTTCGGTATGCAGTTCATCGCTCATGCTCAACGTCTCTCTCTGGGGGCGGAAATCGGGATGACAGTGCGGTGACCCCCCCTCATATGGTGTCCCCATTTTTGGGTTCCAGATAGATTACCATGCGGACCTGACCGCCCTGCGGCTTGGCCGAAAACTCCACCTCATCAACGAGGTGCTTGATCAAGAAGATGCCCAGGCCCGCGTGCCCATCGGTCGGGGGGTTGTTAATGTCGTGATGCTGCCCCTCGTGAAACGGTTTAGGGTTCTGGCCTTTGTCCTTCACATCAATTTCCAGGCTGCGGTCGCCAACGGTCAGCACCACCTCGACCCGCGTCGCGGCGTTCAGGCGGTTGCCATGCTCCATCGCGTTGGTGCAGGCTTCCGACACCGCCGTTTGCAAGTCGGCGATCCGGTCGGTGGTGAAGCCCATCGCCTGCGCCACACTCCGCACCGCACCCATTGCCACCTTCTCATACCCCAATTCGCTGGGGATGTGCAGATGGATGACCCGCTTGTTAGCGTTCATCAGAGGGCCTCGCTGGACTGGGGAACCGCGCTGCTGCCGCCTTGCGCCGTGGACTGAACGGGCGGGGTCATGTGGCCCCGCTCCGCATCGCTAACGCATCGACGGCGGCGGCCTCTGTATCATAGATGTCGGCATACTGGGTCAGGCCCACCATGCGGAAAATCTTGTGATAGTGGGGGTTCAGCCCGGCGATGACCAATGCGACCCCGGCGGCCCGCGCCTCGGTCAACAAGCTGATGATGATGGCAATCCCGGCGCTGTTAATATAATCGGTGTTCTGAAAGTTGAGGGCCAGCGCCGTCGCTCCGCCCTCGACCGCCGCCCGGTACGCCCGCGTCAACTCGGTTTCGGCAAACATGGTCACGTCGCCGTTCAGGTCGAGTACGGTGATCCCATCTTGCTGGCGGGTGTGGACTTTTAATTCCTGAGACATTCAGGCGGATCCTTTCTGTGCTGGGAGAACCGCCGCGCCTGTTTGGTCCGGTAGCGCCCGCGTGGCACCCGGAGCGCGGCATCGTCCTTACGAGGCCCGCATGGCTTGAGGGAGCCGCATCATCATCTGCACCTGGGTCACATTCGGCTGGCAGGTAATGGCGACTTCATCCATCAAGCTGTGAATCAAGAACAAGCCCATATTGCCGTGGGTGCCTTGGGGCGGGTGGTTGAGATCGACCACCGGACTCCCCATCTGTGGCTTGGTGGCCCCCAGGGCCTGATCGCGCACTTCCACGATCAAGCGTTGGCCGTCTGCCGTGAGGATCAAGGTTACCGGCACATCCGCTTTGGCCTTGTTGCCATATTCGATGGCGTTCAGGCACGCTTCGGACACCGCCGTGCACAAGTCTTCGACGCGCTCACCGGCGATGCCGTGCCGCCGCGCAAAAGCCGCGACCGTCGCCATCGCGATCTTTTCATAGCCAAGGATACTCGGGAAGGTTAACTCGACCAGGCGTTTGCGCTTGTTCGGCACAGCGTAAGCCCTCCGTTGCTCCAGGATACCCGATCCGCCCGGCGTTGCTCAACGACACCGGGCGTGCCGCAACCGGGTCCATGCCCGGCCAAACTCGCGAAAGATAGCGCCTGCCGAAGCAGGCACCTAGGCATTACGATAGCATGAATGACCCTGTGTTGTCAAGAGTTGTGCGGGGCGTTTCGTCCTTTCTGGCAGGGGACAAATGTCCGCAACAGGCACACCTGCTGCTCCGTTGCATATAGCTGGTGCGCCTCTTCTCAGCGCGGCCACCGGGCGGCGAGTCATCCCCAGGTACTACACAGGAGCACGCAGCGCGGATGCATGACTATCAACCCTACCACATGACCGAGCGCGTCCGCTCGCCCGACCTCGATGCCTGGAACCGGCTCCGTACCTCGGCCTTGCTGCGCTACCTGGAACACCTCGCCACGGCGGCCTCGACGGCAGCCGGGTTTGGTGCGGACTGGTATGCTGCCCAGGGCACCGCCTGGGTGATCCGCACGCTGATCCTGCAACGGCTGGGCACGGCGGCCTATGGCGACACGCTCACCCTGACCACCTGGGTCAGCACGATGGCCCGCGTGCGCTCCTGGCGCGAGTACGAACTGCGCGGGGCCGACGGCACGCCCGTCGCGGCAGGCCGGGTCGAATGGGTCTATGTGGACCGGGTGCGCCAGTTGCCCCGCTCGGTGGACCCGCCGATCATCGCGCAGTTTTTCACCCTGCCGCCCACCGAACTGATCCTCCCGGTGCCCCCCTTGCCCCCGGCCTCGCGGCCCCCGCACACCAGCACCCGCCGCACCTGGCGCTATGAGGCCGACTCGATGGGCCATATCAACAACACCGTCTATGCCGACTGGCTGGAAGAGGCGGCGGGCGACGCGGTGTGTGCCTGGGGCACCCCGTTGGCCGCTCCCGCCGCCCCCGGTCTGCTGCTCGACCCCCACATGACCACGATCACCTACCTGCGTTCGGTGCGGCCCGGCGATACCGTGCTGCTGACCACCACCTGCACCGGGGCCGATCCTGCTGGCCGGACCCTCGATCTCGCCCAGACGATCACCTATCCCGATGCCCCCGACGTGCTAATCCGGGCCGAAACGCGCTATCGCCTGATCGAAGGCACGGCATGACCCCACTAGCCAGCACCCTGTTCCCCACATTCTTTCTGGGTGGGTTTGAATGTTCGGACCACCGCGACTGGGCGGGCCGCCGCCTGGACCAGATCGGGGCCAGCCAGCATGACCGCCAGGCACTGGCCGACTACTATCGCTGCCAGGCGCAGGGCATCGGAGCGGTGCGCGACGGAGTGCGCTGGCCCCGCGTGGACCGCTTTGCCGGGCGTGGCTATGACTGGAGCCAGGTCGATCCCTTGTTGGAGGCCGCCCAGGCGACGGGCATGGTCGTCATCTGGGACCTGTTCCACTACGGCTATCCCGACGATCTCGACCTGTTCAGCCCGGCGTTCGTCCCGCGCTTCGCCGCTTTCTGCCATGCCTTTGCCGAGCGTGCCCGCGCCGCCCTGCCCGCCGACCAGATCTGGTTTACCCCGGTCAACGAACCCTCGTTCTTCGCCTGGGCAGCCAGTGATGCCCGCACGTTCTATCCGGGCGCGGTGGGGCGCGGGTGGGAACTGAAGCGGCAACTGGTGCGGGCGCACCTGGCCGGGGCCGACGCCTTCTGGGCCGCTGCGCGCCAGGCCCGCCTCCTCAGCGTCGATCCGCTGGTGCGGGCGCACGCGCCGCTGGACGAGCCGAATCTTGCTCAGGCGGCAGACGATTGGAGCCGCTGGGCCGTCTGGGAAGCGTTCGACCTGATCGCCGGGCGGCGCGAACCAGAGTTGGGCGGCGATCGGCGCTACCTGGGCGTGATCGGGGTCAACATGTACCACATCTGCCAGTGGGAACACGCCCGCGCCTTGCGCTTCATCTACGAGGACGACCCGCGCTGGTGGCCCTTGCACCGCATTTTGCAGTTCGTGTCTGACCTGTACGGCGGTCCCCTGGTGATCGGGGAGACAAGCGACCTGGGTGCAGCCCGCTCGGTCTGGCTGCGCCACCTGCTGGCCGAGGTCGAACTGGCCCGGCAGCAGGGGGTGGATGTGCAGGGCGTGTGCTGGTACCCCGTGCTGACCGTGCCCGACTGGGAAGATACCACCGCCTTCTATGAAGCCGGGCTGTGGGACGCGGTCCCCCAACCTGACCACACCCTGGCCCGCCGCCTCTATGCCCCGCTGGCCGATGAACTGCGTGCCTGGCAGGCACCCTTCCCTGCGGCTGACCCGCCTCTGTTGACCGAGGAGAAAGAGACCATGCCCCGATGATCCCCAATCCCGCTGTTCCCCTGCGGTTCGTGACCGCCGACGCGCTGCGCCACGTGCGCCTGAGCGCCAATACCTTCACCCGCCAGACCCTATTGGCGGGCAAAACCAGCGTGGCCGACCTCTATTGCCTGGACCTCAACCAGACCCTGAGCGTCCATCGCCATCCCGACGCGGAACATCTCCTCTGCGTGCTGGAAGGGGAGGGCGAGATCCAGGTAGGCGACGATACCCGCCTGTTGGGGCGGGGCAGTGTCGCCGTGGTGCCCTGCGACACCTATCACCAGATTCGTAACACGGGTGCGGTCCCACTGATCGTCGTCCAACTGAGCAGCCCCAAGCCGTGGGATGCCCGCTTTGGCGGCCCGCGCCCGGTGCAACTCGCCCCCGATCTGCCCCCGATGGAGTAGCGCGGTCAACGACGGGCGGGGGACAGCATAATTGTGACGGATTAGAGCCGAGCCAGTTAGAAATCCGTGTAATCCGTTCCCATAATCCGTTGACCGCGCTCGCCTTGACTCCCCCCGCCCCATTTGATACAATAGATCGACAACCTAACAAGCGTTAGTTAGTTGAATTGAGTGATCCATGAGCAATCGGGTGCCAACCGAAGAGCGCAAGGAGCAGATCCTCGCCACCGCGCAGCAGATGTTCAGCCATCAGGGCTATCACGGCACGACCATGCGCGATATCGCCCAGGCGTTGAACATGCAAGGGGGGAGCCTCTACGCGCACATCACCGCCAAAGAGGATATCCTCTGGGAGATCGTCAACCGCGCCGCCGACGAGTTCTTGATGGCGGTCACGCCGGGGGTGGACGCGCCCGGTCCCGCCTCTGACCGGCTGCGGGCCATGCTCCACGCCCATGTTCATGTGGTGGCCCGCAACCTGGAAAACGCCACCGTCTTTTTCCACGAGTGGCGCTTCCTGGGCGAGGCCCGCCGCACCGCCCTGACCGCCCGCCGCGACGCCTACGAAGCTTGCTTCCGCCAGGTGATCGCCCAGGGCATTGCCGCCGGGGAGTTCCCCCACGCCGACGCTCGCATGGGCGCGCTGCTAGTCCTCTCGGCGGGCAACTGGCTTTACCAGTGGTTCCGTCCCGGCGGCACGCTCAGTGCTGACGATGTCGCAGACCAATTTGCCGACATGATCATCGCCGGCTTGCGTTGCGTTGGACCCGCCAAGCATAAAGAGCCATGAGCGAACGCGAATACATCGTCATCTACGAACACACCGACCACAACTGGGCGGCCTACGCGCCCGACGTGCCGGGCTGCATTGCCACGGGCCGCACCCGCGCCGAAGTCGAACGCAAGTTCCGCGAAGTATTGGCCTTCCATCTGGAAGGCTTGCGGCTGGAAGGGCTGCCCCTCCCAGAGCCGCTAACCGAAGCAGGCCGCGTGACGATTCCTGTCATCGCGTCCGCCTGACTTCTAATTTCTAACTTCTAATTTCTCGTACTGGAGGTTCGCATGGAAGATCAAGAACGCATTGCCGAGTTCACTGCCTACGTGCAGCGTGGGGGCAAGGTGGAAGCGGGCGACTGGATGCCCGACGAGTACCGGATCCAGGTGCTGCGCTTCGTCGAGATGCACGCTAACAGCGAATTGATGGGCGTGCTGCCGGAGCGCGAGTGGATCAACCGCGCCCCTAACCTCAAGCGCAAGCTGGCCCTCACGGCCAAGGTGCAGGACGAAGTGGGGCACGCCGAACTGCTCTACCGCGTGGCCGAGGACCTAGGCAAGAGCCGCGAAGCCATGCTGGCCGACCTCCTGGCGGGCAAGACCAAGTTCCACAACGTCTTCCACTATCCCACCTATAGCTGGGGCGACGTGGCGATCATCGCCTGGCTGGTCGATGCTGCCGCGATCCAGTCGCAGAAGGCGTTGCTCGATTGCAGCTACCAGCCCTACGCCCGCACCATGCAGAAGATCTGCTGGGAAGAGTCGTTCCACATCAAGCACGGCTACGATTGCGTGGTCACGCTGGCGAGCGGCACCCCCGCCCAACGCCACCTGCTACAAGAGGCGCTGGACCGCTGGTGGACCCCGCTGATCCACTTCCACGGCCCGCCGACCGACCCGGCGAAAGACCGCGACCTCTACTGGCGGATCAAGGCCAAGGCCAACGGGCAACTGCGGATCGAATTCCTCGACCACTACGTGCCCAAGATGCTGGAACTCGGCCTGACTATTCCCGACCCGACGCTGCATTACAACGAGGCGAGCGGGCACTGGGAGTATGCCGACCCGGATTGGAGCCAACTGAAGGCGGTTGTCACCGGGCACGGCCCACGCAGCGCCGAACGGCTGAACCTGCGCCGCCTCTCCTTTGCCGACACCCAATGGGTGCGCGACGTGGTCATGGCCCAGCGGCAGGCGGCTTAATCCACCCGGCGTGTTGGTTCAGGCCAAAGGATGGAGATCCGACCTGTCCAAACGGACAGGTCGGAAACGCGGCTGTGGGGGGACAGATTGGACGCACCGGATGTGCTACACTGGATCTTGTCCCACTTCGACCTCGGAATATCGATCCCTGTGCCCACCGCCCATTCCCGGTTTGATTCAAGCCGCGTTCACCCTGCCGCCCATAACCGCGATCCTGGTCTGGTCATTGTCCAAAGGGAAGGCGGCATGATCCGCAATTGGCACGAGGTTCAGGTCCGCTCCGAGGTGGGTGGGGATGCGTTTACCGGTCCCAATCAGTCGTAAGGAGCAGCGATCATGAAACTCGGTTTGCAGATCCCCTACTTCACCTATCCCGGCGGCCCGGCCCACCTGGGCGAAACCTTCGGGCGCATCGCCCAAGACGCGGAAGCGGCAGGCTTCGATAGCCTGTGGGTGATGGACCACTGGTGGCAGTTGGGCGGGTGGGGACCCCCCAACATCGACATGCTGGAAGCGTACAGCGCCCTCAGCTACGCCGCTGCACTGACGCAGCGGATTATGCTCGGCCCGCTGGTGGTCGGCGTCACCTATCGCTATCCCGGCGTGCTGGTCAAGACGGCGACGACCCTGGACGTGCTCAGTGGCGGGCGCTCCTACTTCGGCGTCGGCGCAGCCTGGTACGAAAAGGAGCATCACGGCCTGGGCGTGCCGTTCCCACCCCGCGCCGAACGGTTCGAGCGGCTGGAAGAGATGTTGCAGATTGCCCACCAGATGTGGGGCGACGACGCTCCCGCCTTCGACGGCAAGCACTATCACCTGGCCGAAACGCTCAACGTCCCCAACAGCCTGCAACGGCCCCACCCGCCGATCATGATCGGCGGCACCGGCGAGCAAAAGACGTTCCGGCTGATCGCCAAATACGGCGACGCCTGCAACATCTTCGCCTGGGACGGGCCGGAATACGTGCGCCAGAAGTACGAGGTCTTGCGCGAGCGCTGCGACGAAGCAGGCCGCCCGTGGAGCGCCATCGAGAAGACCACCCTGAGCGGGCTGATCGTGACCAAAGACGGCACGCCGCCGGAGGGGACCTTCCAGACGCCCGAGTCGCAGGACGTGATGACCGTGAACCAGGCCATCGAGTACTTCCACGCACTGGCCGAGGTCGGCACCGATCATGCTATTTTCAACACGCCCGTCGCGCACCTGCCCGGCGCGTTCGACCTCTGGGCCTCTGATATCATCCCGGCGGTGGCGAAGTTCACCCCCGCCGGACGCTAGACGCAACCACACCCAATCCTACCGGGACGCTGGCGGCCCGCCCACCGCCGCTAGCTACTTATATTCGGCTGATAAGGGAGAACTTATGAAGCTTGGTTTGCAAATACCCGTGTTCACCTATCCCGGCGGCCCCGCGCAATTAGGGGCCACGTTCGGGCGGATCGTCCAGAACGCCGAAGCCGCCGGCTTTGACAGCGTCTGGGTGATGGACCACTTCTTCCAGATCCGGGGTGTCGGCCCCAAAGAGATGGATATGCTAGAAGGGTACAGCGCCCTCAACTACGCCGCCGCGCTGACCAAGACGGTCAAGCTGGGCACGATGGTGACGGGTATTACCTATCGCTATCCCGGCATCCTGGTCAAGACCATGACCACGCTCGACGTGCTCAGCGGCGGGCGCGGCTATTTCGGCGTCGGTGCGGCCTGGAACGAGGAGGAACACGCCGGGTTGGGCGTGCCCTTCCCCCCGCTCAAGGAGCGCTTTGAGTGGCTGGAAGAGACGTTGCAACTGGCCCACCAGATGTGGAGCGGCGAGGTCGCCCCATTCGAGAGCAAGCACCTCCACCTGGCCGAAGCGCTCAACGTGCCCAACACCCTCCAGCCCCCGCACCCCCCGATCCTGATCGGCGGCACCGGCGAAGAAAAGACGTTCCGCCTGATCGCCAAATATGGCGATGCCTGCAACATCTTCGCCCGCGACTCGGCCTTCGTCACCCAGAAGTATGACGTGCTGCACCAGCGCTGCGACGAGATCGGTCGCCCCTGGAGCGAGATCGAAAAGACCACGCTGGGCATCATGCTCGTCACCCCCGATGGGCAGACCCCGGCGGGGCTGCCCCCGCTGCCCATGCCCACCCAAACCCCCAGCCAGGCGGTTGAGTACCTCCACCAACTGGCCGAACTGGGTACCGATCACGCCATCTTCAGTATGCCGAACGCCCCTACGCCCGATGCCTTCGAGGTCTGGGCCAACGAGATTGTCCCGGCAGTGCACAAGTTCGTTCCGGCGGGCCGCTAACTAAATTAGGTGTGCGGGCCGCCTGCCGTCCGGCCCACTGGTGGCGGTGCGGCCCCTGTCGTATTTTATAGTCGTTGAAGGGAACCCTTATGAAAGTCGGTTTGCAAATTCCTAGTTTCACCTTTCCTGGCGGTCCCGCCAAACTGGGCGAGACCTTGGGCAACATCGCGCAGGGGGCCGAAGGGGCGGGCTTCTATAGCATCTGGGTGATGGACCACTTCTTCCAATTGCCCGGCATCGGCCCCAAAACCCTGGAGATGCTGGAGGGCTACAGCGCCCTCAACTACATCGCCGCGCTGACCAAGACGGTCAAGCTGGGCACCCTCGTCACCGGCGTGACCTATCGCTATCCCGGCGTGCTGGTCAAGACGGCAACGACGCTGGACGTGTTGAGCGGCGGGCGGGCCTACTTCGGCGTCGGTGCGGCCTGGAACGAGGACGAGCACCTGGGGCTGGGTATCCCTTTCCCCCCGCTGAAAGACCGCTTCGAGATGCTGGAAGAGACGTTGCAGATCGCCCTCCAGATGTGGAGCGGCACCGTCGCCCCGTTTGACGGCAAGCACTATCACCTGGCCGAAACACTCAATGTGCCCAACACGCTCCAGCCGCCGCACCCGCCGATCATGATCGGCGGCACCGGCGAGCAGAAGACGTTCCGGCTGATCGCCAAGTACGCCGACGCCTGCAACATCTTCGCCCGTATGGGCATGGACGGCCTGCGCGATAAGTATGCCGTCCTGCGCGAGCGCTGCGACGAAGTGGGCCGCCCGTGGAGCGAGATCGAAAAGACCACGCTCAGCACCCTGGCCGTGACCAAAGACGGCAAGCTGCCGGACGGCATTGACGATGCCCGCGTGGAGGTGATGACCCCCACCCAGGCCATCGAATACCTGCACGAATTGGCCGAACTGGGCACCGACCACGCCATCTTCAACAGCGCGCTGACCCCCGTCCCCGGCATCTTCGACATCTGGGCCAGCGAGATCATCCCGGCGGTCGAGAAGTTTGTCCCCGCTGGACGCTAATCTGACCACTTGCACACCCGTTCCGCGCCGCCCGGTCAGGGGGGGCGCGGAACCCTCGATAAAGGAATTGGTATGAAGCTTGGTTTGCAGATCCCGGTGTTTACCTGGCCCGGTGGGGCAGGGGAGTTAGGCGCAACGTTCGGGCGCATCGTCCAGGGGGCCGAAGCGGCGGGCCTCGACAGCGTCTGGGTGATGGACCACTTCTTCCAGATCGGGGTCAACGGCCCCAAAGAGATGGACATGCTGGAAGGGTACAGCGCCCTCAGCTACGCTGCCGCGCTGACCAAAAAGGTCAAGCTAGGTACGCTCGTTACCGGGGTGACCTATCGCTACCC
>JBBSEL010000036.1:0-11980 GCA_038239755.1 Chloroflexia bacterium
GACGAGGTGGCCGGGGTGGTGGCGTTCCTCTGCTCGCGCCGCGCCAGCTATATCACCGGCGCGTCCATTGATGTCGGCGGGGGGATGGGGCATTATTTGTAGGGAAAGAACGTCCCCGTCGTTCATGAATGCCGCGCCTCCGCACATGGGGCGCGGCATTGGTGTATAATAGACGGGGAAAGCTGTGGATGTGCGGCCCGCTGGTGGGCTAATGTTAGGATAGGTTATGCTGGTTGGGACTGAATTATTAAACCCCGTGGCCGGGGAATTGGCCGGGCTGCTGGAAGGGTACCGCGAGGAAGTGGTGGCCTGCTGGGTACGGCTGTTGCATAACCTGCCGGGGTCGCACTATACCACCGTGCCGCTGCTGGAGTTGCAGGGGCAACTGCGCGAAGAGTTGCAGGCTATCGTCACCGTCTACCGCCAGGGCACCTATGGGCCGCTGGATGGGATCATCCTGACCGGGTGCCAGGATCAGGTGCGCGACGGGTTCAGCGTGGCCGAGATGATCCAGGGCAAGCTCCTGCTGAAAGAAGCGGTGACGCCGCTCATCCTGCGCGAGGTGCAGAACCAGCACGACGTGGCGCTGCAAATGCTGGCCGAACTGGACCGGATTCTGCACTGGATCGTCATCCGGGTGAGCAAGATCTACTCGCTGCAACTGAACCAACTGCTGGCCGATCAGGTGGAGCGGCTGACCCACAGCGAGGAGCAACTGCGCGAGCGCAACGGCCAATTGGAGGAACAGTCGAAGCAGCTCGAACGGCGGGTGCGCGAAGTGACCGCGCTCAACCGCTCGACCGGGCTGATCGCCTCGACCCTGGAACTCGATAAGGTGATGGACCTGATCCTTGAACAACTGGCCGAGGTGGTCTCCTACGACAGCGCGACGATCATGTGGCGCATTGAAGGGGTGCTGCGGATCATCGCCTGCCGGGGCTTCCGCGATCCGACCACGGTGCTGGGCACGCGCTTCGATCCCCGCGTGAACGACCTGACCGCCCGGCTGATCAACGAGGCCGAGCCGATTGTGCTGGCCGACGTGATGACCGAGCCGACCTTCTACACCGACCCTGGCGACTGCACCCGCGCCTGGATTGGCGTGCCGCTGATCGTGCGCGACCAGTGCATCGGCGCGCTGACGCTGGATAAGTGCGAGGCGGCCTTCTACGATGCCGAGGATGGGCATACGGTGATGGCCTTCGCCAACCAGGCGGCACTGGCGCTGGAGAACGCCCGGCTCTATGACCGCAGTCGCGATCTGGCCGTGCTGGAAGAACGCAATCGGCTGGCCCGCGAACTGCACGACTCGATCTCGCAGATGCTGTTCAGCATGGTCTTGAACGCCGAAGCCGCCGCTGCCATGTTCGAGACGAAGCCGGAGTCGGCTCAGGTGCAGATCGGGCGCTTGCAGGAGACGGCCCACGCCGCGCTGAAAGACATGCGCACGCTCATTTTCGAGTTGCGCCCGGCCAACCTGGAAGAAGAGGGGCTGGTGCCGGTGCTGAAGAAGCACGCCGCGCTGGTCAAGGAGCGCAACGCCATCGAGGTGCAGTTCCAGGCCGACGGGCAGCAGCGCTGGCCCTTCCCGCTGGAAAAGGCGCTCTACCGCATCGCCCAGGAGGCGCTGACCAACGTGGTCAAGCACGCCAATGCCACCCAGGCCACTATCCTCCTCAAGGCCGAGGACGGGCATGTGCGCCTGACGGTGGACGACAATGGGCGCGGGCTGGAAGATTCGCCAACCGGCGGAGGGGCCTCGCACAGCACGCTGGGCTTGACCAGTATGCGCGAGCGCGCCGAGCAACTGGGCGGCACCTTCGAGATCGGCCCCCGCCCTGATGGCCCCGGCACGCGGGTCCGCGTGACCCTGCCGTATGAGAGTGATTAGGCCCCGCCCCCACGCATGAGCGTCAACAAAGGAGTGCCATATGGCGACGCCGCTGAATCTCCCCGCCTCCTTGTGGGCCGTGCCGCCCGAGCGGGCGGCAGCTGTGCAGGCGGGGATGCGGATCGAACTGGTCACGGTGGCCTGGATGCTTGTCGAAGCGGTCGTGGCGATTAGCGGAGGCTTGCTGGCTCGGAGCGTGCTGCTGACCGCATTCGGTATTGACAGCGTGATCGAGTTGGTCACCGGTGGCGTTTTGCTCTGGCGCTTGACGACTGAGGCGCGCGGTGGGGTACTGGAGCGCGTCCGGCAGGCCGAGAACCGCGCCGCCTGGGTGACCGGCGGTGGGCTGGTATTGCTCTGTGTTTATGTGGTTGGTGTCGCTGCCTTGAGCCTGTTCACCGGCAACAAGCCGGAAGACGCACCAGTCGGTATCGCCCTGGCGTTAGGTGCTCTGATCATCATGCCGCTTCTGGCCTGGCGCAAGGGGGCACTTGCGGCTCGCCTCAACAGCGCAGCGCTACGGGGCGACGCGGCCTGCTCGATCACCTGCGCTTATATGGCCGCGACGATGCTGGTGGGACTGGTTTTGAACGCTGTGCTAGGCTGGTGGTGGGCCGATAGCCTGGCAGCACTTGCTCTCCTCTACTGGTTGATCCCAGAAGCCCGCGCAGCCCTGGAGGGCGCACGTGCGGGGCGGGGTGGGTGTTGTGATGACAAGGATCGTTGTGAACCGTAATGGGCTGATATCTTTGTAGAAAGTTGTGCTCGTTATGATCTGGTTACTCTATATGGCCGCCGTGCTGCTCTTGAGTGGCATGGTCGGGCTGCACCTGGGGCGCTTTCGCGCCGCGTATACCGAGATGACCGGCATGATGGCCGGGATGATGATGGGAATGCTCAACGGCTTCCTGCTGGGGTTCGGGGCAGCGGCGGCGGTCACCGCCTTTACCCTCGGCCCGGCGATGTTCTGGGGCAACATGGTAGGCATCGTGCTGGGGCTGGGGCTGGGGGCCTATTTTGGCCGGGCCGGGGGCCTGATAGGCATCATGGACGGCGCGATGGGTGGCGTCATGGGTGGCTCGATGGGCGCGATGCTGGCGGTGATGGTCTCGTTCCCTGAATGGGCCATGCTGGGCACGGCGGCGCTGCTGGGCGCGGTCTACCTGGCCGGGATGTTCGGGCTGGTGCTGCTGATCGAGCAGAGCGCGCCGGAACGCGCCGCCCTGCACCGGCTGGCTCCCTGGTTCACCCGCGCTGTCGCCGCCGAAGTGGCCGAAGTCACCGCAGCAGCGGCGGGTATGGCGGCAGGGGGGGGAACGACGGCAGCCGCCCCGGCCCGGCCTGCGGTTCGCTCGCCCGCTGGCCTCCGCCCGGTCGTTCGGCCCCCGGTTTCGTCCGCCGCGCCCGCCCGCCTCCTGTCGGTGCCGTCCCCGACGGCGCAGCCCCTGATCTGGGGCGGGATCATGCTGGCGATCTTGCTGGTGCTGGGCGCGCTGGTGCTGTTGACCACTCCCCGAACCAGCACGCTCGGCAGCACCGCCAATGGCGCGGCGCTCCCCGCCCTGAGCGGCCAGACCGATAGCGGGGCGACGCTGCCGCCCGCGTTTGTCGAAAAGCTCCAGGGACAGGCAACCGCCGCCCCGGTGCAGGATGGCCGTCAGACGCTGGGGGTGGTGGTCAACGGCGACACGATGAGCTACAAGCCCAGTGTGATCAAGGTCAAAGTGGGGATGCCAGTCCATTTTAGTCTGAGTGTCGAAGGGCGGGACCCTGGCTGAGGCCGGCTCGTCGTACTCCGAGGTCTCGGAGTGACAGGGGTCGCCAATCCCGGCGAGGTGACGGCGATGGATTTTACCCCCACGCAGGCGGGAGTGTTCCAGATCAACTGTGGGATGCAAATGATGGAGCCGGGCTATTTGATCGTGACGAACTAACGAAGCTCACCACAGAGGCCACAGAGATCACAGAGAACGGTCTATAAACTCTGTGTCCCCTGTGTTCTCTGTGGTAGACACGTATTGAGGAGACGGGACTTTGACCACCGCGACAACCACGCCTGCGATTGATTGGAAAGCCGCCGAGGAGGAAGTGACGCAGCACCTCCAGGCGCTGTTACGGCTGGACACGACCAACCCGCCGGGCAACGAGGCCCTGGCCGCCGACTACCTCCAGGCCCAATTGGCCGAGGTGGGCATCGAGAGCGAGCAACTGGCCGACATACCGGGGCGCAGTAACCTGCTGGGCCGCTGGAAGGGCGACGGCAGTGCCCGCCCGCTCTTGCTGATGGGCCATGTGGACGTGGTGCCCGCCGAGGCGGCGCGCTGGAGCTATCCGCCGTTCGGGGGCGAGATCCACGACGGCAACCTGTATGGGCGCGGCGCGGTGGACATGAAGAACATCGTCGCCATCCAGTTGACCATTGCCCGGCTGCTGAAGCGGAGCGGCGTGACCCTGCCCCGCGACATCCTCATCGCCTGGTGCGCCGACGAAGAGGCCGGATCGGACCACGGCATGGAATGGGTAGCGGCGAATCATTTCGACCGGGTAGACGCCGAGTATGCGTTGAGCGAGGGCGGCGGCGAAGAAATGCTGTTCGGCCCCACCAGCGTCTTCCCGGTGCAGACCGGCGAGAAGGGTGTCTGCCGCTTCCGGCTGATCGGACGCGGGCGGCCCGGCCACGCCTCGATCCCCCACGACGAGAACTGCCTGGTGCGGCTGGACACGGCGCTAGCGCGGCTGGGCACCACCCGGCTGCCACTGCACTTGACCGAGACGATGCGCGGCTTCCTCAGCACCGTCGGGCAGGGGTCAGACGGCCAGCCCGCCCTATTCGATGTGGACGCACTGTTCAACCCCGCCACCCACCTGGGCGAGTTGGGCCGCCTGCCGGTAGACGCGGAGGAGCGCCGCTACCTCTACGCCCTGACCCACAACACGGCCAGCCCGACCATCCTCCACGCCGCGGGGACGCGGATCAACGTGATCCCGTCGGAAGCGGTGGCCGAGGTAGACTGCCGGGTGATCCCCGGTGTCACCGAGGAGGAGACGGTGCGCGAACTCAAAGCGGCGGTGGGCGATCTGGCCGATATCGAGGTGTACGATTTCGCGATGGGCCAGGAGTCGGGCTACCAGACCCCGCTGTTCGACATCATCACCGACGTGATGGATGCCCAGGCTCCCGGCAGCCGGATCGTCCCGATCCTTTCGTCGGGAGGAACCGATGCCCGCAGCCTGGTGCCGCGCGGAGTGAAGGTCTACGGCTTCTGCCCGCTACGCGCCGAGCCGGGCGAACCCGCCGCCGGGGCGCTGATGCACAACCACGACGAACGGATCTCACTGGCTAACTTGCATTTTGCGCTGCACTGCCTGTATGATATAATCTGGAAACTAATGAGCAATGAGCAATGAGTGATGAGTGCTGCGCGATGAGTGCTGCGCGATGAGGAATGTTTGTGGGGAGGGTTGAGCGTTTCGAGGATCTGATTGCTTGGCAGAAGGTGCGTATCCTGGCACGCGATGTCTACAAAGCCACTCAACGGGGCGCTTTTGCCAAAGACTTCGGACTTTCCAATCAGATCCACGAGCGGCTGTCTCCGTCATGTCCAACATTGCCGAAGGCTACGAGCGTAGTAGTCGGGGAGAGTTTCACCACTTTCTCACCATTGCCAAAGCTTCTTGCGCTGAGATCCGCTCTCAGCTTTACCTGGCCTGTGATATTGGCTATCTCAGCCAACCGGAGTTCGATCAATTGCTGGCTCAAGCCGAAGAAGTCAGCAAAATTATCGGTGGTCTTCGTGCTAAAGTCGAACGGCTTCGTGAGGACCGTCGCAACTAACTCACCTCATCACTCATTGCTCATTGCTCATTGCTCGTTACTGGACTAGGAGGAACATATGCTGCCGAATAATCAAGTCCCATCCCAGCCGTCGCCGGGGGCCGGAGAGCCGCTGAAGAGTGGCAAGATCAATGTGATGATTGTGGACGACCACGCGGTGGTGCGCCAGGGGCTGCGCAGCTTCCTCGAACTCCAGGACGATCTCGAAGTGGTGGGCGAGGCCTCGGACGGGGCCGAAGCGGTGAAGCTGGCGAAAGAATTGATGCCCGACATCATCCTCATGGACCTGGTTATGCCGGGGATGGATGGGGTGGAAGCCACCCGCACCATCACCACCGCCGTGCCCAGCGCCCGTGTGCTGGTGCTGACCAGCTTCAGCGAAGACGAAAAGGTTTTTGCCTCGATCAAGGCCGGGGCGCACGGCTACCTGATGAAGGATGTGCTGCCGCCCGAACTGGTGAAGGCGATCCGCACCGTCTATCGCGGCGAGGCGCAATTGCACCCCGAGATCGCGCGCAAGCTGATGCACGAGTTCTCGTCGCCCACTCCCGTCGCGCCCAAGCACGACCTGACCGACCGTGAGCTGGAAGTCTTGCGCCTGATCGCGCAGGGCAAGAGCAACAAAGAGATCGCGGAAGAACTGGTCCTCAGCGAAAAGACGGTCAAGACCCACGTCAGCAATATCCTGCAAAAACTCCACCTGTCGGACCGCACGCAGGCGGCGGTGTATGCGCTCAAGCAACGGTTGGTTGAGGCGTAGCGCGTGAAACGTGAAACGTGAAACGTGAAACGTGATGCGTGATACGTAGGGTGTTGATGTAGCGGGTATCGATAGTGTGCAAGTGAACAGGGCCTAACCACTACCCTGCGAGATGGCAGGAGGGGGGTTAGGCCCTGTTGGTTGGCTAGGGCCGGGCTGCCGGGCAGGTTGGGCCGTTGAGCCAGGCGTGTATCTGTTGGCTGTTTCGCCAAGCGTGACCGGGCCTACAGACGCGCACCTGCGGCAGCCCTATGATTATAATGACGAAATCTATGCCGCCCCTCGGCTATGCCACGCCCGCCCACAGGCCCTGCTAGCTGAAATTATTCCCGCTGCGTACCCTGGTGCGTAGCTGACAAAGGAAAACCATGTCTGACGATTCTCCCAACAACTGGAACCAAAAGGTGATTGACGAATTTCGGGCCAACGGCGGCAAGGTCGGCGGGATGTTTGCCGGTGGCCCGTTGCTGCTCCTGACCACCACCGGGGCCAAGACGGGCCGCCGCCTGACCTCCCCGCTCATGTACAACACCGACGGGACCAATCTGCTGGTCTTTGCCTCCAAAGGTGGTGCCCCCAGCAATCCTGCCTGGTACCACAACCTGCTGGCGAACCCCCAAGTCACCGTCGAAGTCGGCACCGAAACGTACGAGGCGCGGGCCGTGCCCGTCACGGGGGAAGAGCGCGACCGGCTGTACAGCCACCATGCGGGGCAGTTTCCGCAGTTTGCCGAGTATCAGGCCAACACCGATCGCACGATTCCCGTCATTGCCCTGGAACGCATAAGTTAGGGCGTGGGCGGCGTGCCCAGCAACGCTGACCCCGCCTGGGTACGCCGCACTCCGTATACCTCCCGCCTCCCCCATCATGCACGGCACGACTTTTGCTCTATCAGACCTTAACGAACTGTCAGCCGGATGTAATTAAAATACGTCTCAAGACTGAGGCAGGCGTGGGGCGAATGCGCGATAATGGAATCAGCCAAGGGACACTATCAACAGGCGCGGTATTTTGCTATAATTTTGGTGAGGGGCAAACCCGATGACGTTATCTTTTGGTCCACACTAGGGTAGGGGGTTTTGATTAATCCTATGGCTGCAAATACTGACGGGAAAATTCGAGTTTTAATTGCTGACGATCTGGCTTGTATGCGCGAGAGCTTGCGAACGGTTTTGAGTCTGGATCCGGATATCGAGGTGGTCGGCGAGGCCGCCGATGGAGCCGAGGCGGTGAAACTCGCCGCCCATTTACATCCTGACGTGGTCCTCGTTGATCTCGAAATGCCATGCTGCGATGGCTATGAATGCACTGCTGAACTGACCGAACGTAACCTGACCCGCGCCGTGGTCGTCCTGACCATCCACAGTGATCCCACCTCGCGCGCCCGTGCCCGCGCCGCCGGTGCCCGCATGGTTCTTCCCAAAGGCACTCCGATCCGCCAACTGCTGACCGCCCTCCGCACCGCCGCTGATGTCCGCTCTCCTGATGCCACCGCCCGCCCGCGCCGCCCAATCGCGCCGCCTGCCTGGGTTGCGGGTGGGTCGTTGCCAGGCGCGCCGGGGCAATAATCCAAACCGGTTTAATCGAACATCTGAATGGTGGCGGCTATTGATGCCCGCCACCATTTTATTATGGGCCGCACCCTGCGGCGCGGCCCCAGATCGGGTAAAATAAGGGCAAATAAAATCTAGGGGAGGGCTTATGAGCAAAAACACAACGCTTCGGGTGGGCGTGATCGGGGCAGGGGTGGGGACGGCCCATGTCGCCGCCTACCAGATGTTGCCGGGCGTGGAAGTGCGCGCCCTGGCCGACCTGAGCGACGAGCGCGCTCGGCAGGTCGCGGCTACCTACAAGGTGCCGCAGATCTATCATGACTATACCGAGTTGCTGGCGCAGGCCGATATCGACGCGGTGAGCGTATGCCTGCCGAACGCGCTCCATGCGCCGGTCGCCATCGCCGCCCTCCAGAGCGGCAAGCATGTGCTGGTCGAGAAGCCGATGGCCCGCACCGAGGCCGAAGGGGAGGCGATGATCGCCGCCGCCGAGGCCGCCGACCGCATCCTGATGATCGCCTTCAACCAGAGGTATCGCAGCGACGTGCAGTGGCTCAAGCAGTACGTGGACAGCGGGGCGCTGGGGCGGATCTATTATGCCAAGGCGCACTGGATGCGGCGCAGTGGCATCCCCCGGCTGGGAAGCTGGTTCGTCAGCAAGGAGCAGGCGGGCGGCGGGCCGTTGATCGACCTGGGGGTGCATGTGCTGGACATGGCGCTGTACCTGATGGGCGAGCCGCAGCCGCAGGCGATCAGCGCCAACACCTACGCCGAGTTCGGGCCACGCGGCCTGAAGGGCAGTGGGTCGGGCTGGGCACGCCCCATCCACGGCGAAACACTGCCCTACGAGGTGGAAGACCTGGCGACGGCGTTTATCCGGCTGGACGGCGGGGCGACGCTCTTGCTGGAAGCAAGCTGGGCCACCCACAGCGCAGCGGGCGACGACTTCGGGGTGACGCTCTACGGCACCGAGGGCGGCGCGGAACTGATGATCCGCAACTATACCTACGACGGCACCGTGCGCGTCTTCACCGACCTGTGGGGCGCGCCGACCGACCTGATCCCGCGCATCCCCAAAGTGGAGGGCCACCCGGCGGTGATCAGCCGCTTTGTCGCCGCCGTTCGGGACGGTGCCCCGGCGGTGCCCAGCGCCGCCGAAGGCTTGCGCCGCGCCGCCGTGCTGGCCGCCTGTTACCAGTCGGCAGCAGAAGGCCACGAAATCACTCTGTAACCCCTGACCCTGCCGCGCACCGTGGCGGGGCGTCTTTGTGTGAAAGGACGGTTCCAATGACGAATCCTATCCGCGTGACTGTGTGGAACGAGTATCGCCACGAGCAAAAGCCGGATCACCCGGCCAGCACGATTTACCCGGACGGTATCCACGGGGCCATCGCCGCGCCCCTGCGCGAGGAGGCTGACCTCCAGGTGCGCACCGCGACCCTCGATGAGCCGGAACACGGCCTGACCGCCGAGGTGCTGGCCGCCACCGACGTGCTGATCTGGTGGGGGCACACCGCGCACGACGAGGTGAGCGACGCGACGGTGGATCAGGTGCAGGCGCGGGTACTCGACGGCATGGGGCTGGTTGTGCTCCATTCCGGGCACTTCTCGCGCATCTTCAAGCGGCTGATGGGCACGGGTTGTGACCTGAAGTGGCGTGAGGGGAACGATCACGAGCGGATCTGGGTGCTAGAACCGGGTCACCCCATCGCCGCCGGGTTAGGCGAAACCATCGAACTGGAACACGAGGAGATGTACGGCGAGCGGTTCGATATCCCCGCGCCGGAAACGCTGGTCTTTATGAGCTGGTTCAGCGGCGGCGAAGTCTTCCGCAGCGGCTGCTGCTACACGCGGGGGCGAGGTAGGATCTTCTATTTCCGCCCCGGCCACGAGAGCTACCCGACCTACTTCCACCCCGATGTGCAGCGGGTGATCAGCAATGCGGTTCACTGGGCGGCTCCGGTGGCCGGACCGACCTCGGTGTTTGGCAACACCCAGCCCCTGGAGCCGTAGAAGCAGGACGGCGGCCCCCGTCTCCCGTTTAGAGGAGAAATTCGGATGGACACGACCGACACGCCCAGCCCCGAGCTGGTCGAAGAATTCGTCATCGCCGCGCACGGCAATCTAGAAAAGGTGCAGACGCTGCTGGCCGCGACCCCGGCGCTGTTGAACATCCCCTGGCCCCGGTTCGATGAGACACCCCTGGCGGCGGCATCGCACATGGGCAATCGCCCGATTGCTGAGCACCTGCTGGCGGCGGGTGCCCCGCTGACCGTCTGCACGGCGGCGATGATGGGGCAACTGGATCAGGTGGCGGCGTACCTGGCCGAGGACGCCAGCCTCGCCAACGCCACCGGGGCGCACGGCATCCCGATCCTGTTCCACGCGGCGTTCAGCGGCAACACCGACCTGGCCGAGTTGCTGGTGGCGCACGGCGGCGGGACAGGGCAGGATGACGCGATCCACGCGGCCATCACTGGCGGTCATATCGAAATGGTCCGCTGGCTGCTGGCGCGGGGGGCGGACCCGAACACGCCCGACTTCGCGGGCAAATCGCCCCTCCAGGCGGCGCTCGACGCGGGGCACAACGAGATCGCGGACCTGGTGCGGACGCACGGCGGGGTCGCAGCGGCAACGGATGCCGCCTGAGTTCCGCATCCGCCCGGCGACCCGCGCCGACCTGGGAGCGATCCTGGCGCTGGAGCGGGCCGTCTTTCCGCTGGATGCCTACCCGAAAGAGGAGTTTCTCTACTGGCTGCGCCGCACCCCGCGCCGGTTCCTGGTGATCGAAGCCGCCACCGGGCTGATCGGCTACGTCATCACCGTGGTGCGGGGGCGGGCGGCCAACCTTGTCTCTATCGCCATCACCCCCACCGTCCGGCGGCAAGGGGTGGGGCGCACGCTGGTCACCCACGTTCTCCAGGAGTTGCGGGCGGCGGGGGTGACGGTGCTGGACCTGGAAGTGCGCCCCAGCAACACCCCCGGCTTGCGCTTCTGGGAAAGCTTCGGCTTCGCCCCGGTCGGCCTCTTGCCCCGCTACTATCCCGACGGGGAAGACGGGCTGCATATGCGCCTCTTGTTAGGGGACGGGGACGAGGTATGAAGTTTGAGGTTTGAGGTTTGAGGTTTGAGGTTTGGCGCTTGGTAGCACCTCAAACCTCAAACCTCAAACTTCATACCTCGCCATTCACGGCGGCAGAGGCGAAGACGGCCATATCCGGCGTCGGGGTAGGGGTGGGGTCGCGGGCGTGGGCGGCTTGCCAGGCGGCGAGGACTTGATGCTCGTGGTCGGGGAAGGCCATGTTGGGGGGCAGCGCGTCGGGAGCGAACCAGGCCAGGGCGGCGGCATCGTCGGCGGCCTGGAGGGTGCCGCCGATCACTCGGCCCCGGTAGTAGACGTTGAAGGTGTTGTAGTCTGCCGGGCCGTAGCGGTCGATGAAGATGCCAAGCAGCGCGGTCAGTTCCACCTCTAGCCCGGTTTCCTCGCGCAGTTCGCGGAGCGCCCCGGTGGCCGGATGCTCCCACTCGTGGAGAAAGCCGCCGGGGATGTCCCAATCCCCCTGGTAGGGCGTGATAGCGCGCTGGACGAGCAGCACGCGCCCCGCGTGCTCCACCAGCACCCCGGCGCAGGGTTTGGCGTTGCGGTAGGCCACGCGCCCGCAGGCGGGGTCGGTGCAGACCCGGTGGGGCGGTTCCCCCGCCGGGGTATGATCGGCCAGGGGTGCCCCGCAGCGCTGGCAGTAGTTCAAGTCGCCGGGCATTCCGGTGTCCTCCGTATTCGCTGGGTCAGATGGGTGTAGCTTATCATACAACGGGGGCGGGTGCCAGGAGGCCACCACGCGAGCAAATGACCCACAGCCCCGGAGGGGCGGCAGACGGTAGCCCACAGTGCCAACTGTGGGGAGAACGCTCGATAATAGGCAAAGCCCCGGAGGGCGACA
>JBBSEL010000037.1:0-11889 GCA_038239755.1 Chloroflexia bacterium
ATCGTGTTACGCAGCACGCGGGCGGCGACCGGGTGGCGCTCGGCCTGGTAGGTATCCAGCAGGCTTTCCGGCGCGGTCCCCTTGACCACCTGGGCCAGCTTCCAGCCCAGGTTCACCGCATCCTGCACCCCGATGTTGAGGCCCTGTCCCCCCATCGGGGGATGCACGTGGGCGGCATCACCGGCCAGCAAGACCCGGCGGTCGCGGTAGGCGGCGGCCTGGCGCGTCATATCGGTGAAGCTGGAGATCGAGCTGGGACTATGGACCCCATAATCGGTCCCGTAGACGGCGATGAGCGCCTCGCTGAGATCGCGTAGGGTGCGTTCGGAGTAGGGCCGGGGCTGCCGCTCGGTCAACACCGCCGCCATCTGCCCGCCATCCTCTAACCGGCCAAGCACATGGGTGCCGAGGGCATCGTGGCGGAAACCCCATTCCGGCTCTTCGGTCCAGTAGGCTTCGGCGATCAGCCAGCTCGTCGTCGGGTCCCAACCGGGAAACTCGATGCCAGCAGCTTTGCGGATCAGACTGCGGCCTCCGTCGCAGCCGACGAGATATTCGGCGCGTAGCGATGGGCCGTCAGACAGCGCAACGTCAACGCCGGTGTCGTCCTGCGCGAAGCCCGTCACTTCCCGTCCGCGATAGATCGTCACCTCCAACTCGTCAACCCATTCGGCCAGAATGCGATCGGTGTGCTTCTGCCACAGCGCCAGCCCATAGGGATGTCGGGTGGGAAAGTCGCTGATGTCCAACGAGACCCCGGCGAACGCCGCGACCTGCATCACCTGCCCCTGCGTGAGGAACCGATCGGCGATCCCGCGCTGATCGAAAACCTCAATCGTGCGGGCGTGCAGACCGCCCGCGCGCGCGCGGGGGAGGTCCTGGCTGACGCGCCGCTCGACGATGGCAACGTCCACCCCCGCCAACGCCAACTCGCCCGCCAACATCAGCCCGGTCGGACCTGCTCCGACGATCACCACCGTATGCTCGATCATCGCCACCCTCCGTCCGATAGCTCGCCGCCCGCCAGCAACGCAGCCCATCCCTCGGCCAGCCGCTCCGCGCAGCGCGGCAGCGGGCACCCCCGCACGTCCGCGCCGTGCGCCCGTCACCGCACCGCGATCTCGTTACGCCAGCGCCTCGACGCCCGTTGCTTCCAGCGGGCCGAGATAGCCCTCATAGATGAAGTTGATCAGGTTTTCGGCCACCGCGTCGGGGTCCACCGGCACGCGGGCCTCGCCGGTTTCGACCGCGCAGCGCGCCACCGCCGCTGCCACGTTGGGTGACACGCGGTAGTCCAGGGCCTTGGGGATGATGAATTCAGGGTTGAGCATCGCGTCCGTGACCATCCCGGCGATGGCGTGGGCGGCAGCGATCTTCATTGGGTCGGTGATATTCCGCACCCGCGCGTCGAGTGCGCCCCGGAAGATGCCGGGGAAGGCCAGCGAGTTGTTCACCTGATTGTTGAAGTCGCTGCGCCCGGTGGCGATCACCGCCGCGCCCGCCGACCGGGCCACATCGGGCATGATCTCCGGCGTGGGGTTCGCCAGGGCAAAGATGATCGGCTTGCGGGCCATGCTGTAGATCATCTCCAGGGTCAACACCCCCGGTGCCGACACGCCGATAAACACGTCGGCCCCGCGTAGCGCCGTCGCCAGCGACCCGCGCACGCCGCCCCGATTGGTCACGCGGGCGATATCCTCTTTCAGCCAGTTCATATCGTTCGGGCGACCCTCATAGACCGCCCCGGCGCGGTCACACAGGATCACATCCGACACACCGACGGTCATCAGCAGCTTGGTGCAGGCGATCCCTGCCGCCCCCGCCCCGTTCATCACCACACGGATCTGCGACATCTCCTTGCCGACCAGCTTGAGCGCGTTGATCAACCCGGCCAGCACCACCACGGCAGTCCCATGCTGGTCGTCGTGGAAGACGGGGATATCGGTCAGGTGGCGCAGCCGCTCTTCGATGGCGAAACAGCGCGGCGCGGCGATGTCCTCCAGGTTGATCCCGCCGAACGTCGGCTCCAGCGCCAGGACAATATCAACGATCTCGTCCACATCCTGTGTGGCGACACAGATCGGGAACGCCTCCACCCCGCCGAAGGTGTTGAACAGGATCGACTTGCCTTCCATCACCGGCAGCGCCGCTTCGGGGCCGATGTTGCCCAGCCCCAGCACCGCAGACCCGTCGCTGACGATGGCGACCAGGTTGCTCTTGGTGATCAGTTCATACGCCTTGGTCGGATCGCGGGCGATCGCCACGGCGGGAGTCAAGGAATAGGGCGGCATATAGAGCATGTCGAGGATCGTCCGATCCACAATCGGGATATGGACCTTCACATCGAGCTTGCCCTGGTAGCGGCGGTGCAGGTCGAGCGCGTCCTCGCGCAGGGTCATCGCGGCGCGGTGGGGCACTTTGGGCAACACCCGGCTGTCGTGTTCGTAGATAAAGCGCCGGGTGTTGGCCGCGATCCGCAGCGGGTCGGAGGGCACCTGGGCCAGCCCCTCCTGGTGGGCGACGATGGCGACGGCGGTGGCGATGGCCGGGCCGACGCGGAAATCCAGCACGCGGGGCAGGATGTATTCGGCGGAAAGCTGGTCCGGCTCCACCAGTTCGGCCAGGGCCTCGGCGGCGGCCAGGGCCATCGCCGGGGTGAAGCGCCGGGCGCGCACTTCGAGCAGCCCCCGGAACACACCAGGATAGACCAACGCCGAGTTGATCTCGTTGGGATAGTCAGCGCGGGCGGTGGCGACGATCTTCGCCCCGGCGATCCGCGCCGCGATGGGGTTGATTTCGGGGTCGGGCAGAGCCAGGGCCAGCACAATCGCCCCTTTCGCCATCGTCGCCACCATCTCCGGCGAGACGATCCCGCTGACCGACACGCCGATCAGCACGTCAGCCCCGGCCAGCACGTCGGCCAGGCTGCCGGTGATGCGTTCGGGGTTGGTCCGCTCGGCCAGCTTTTCGCGCCACTGGTCCAGCCCGACCCGCCCCGGCACCAATGCGCCGTGGCGGTCGCAGACGATGATCCGCCGCGCCCCCGCCGCCAGCAAGAGGTCGGCACAGCCCATGCCCGCCGGGCCGGCCCCGACGATGACGATCCGAATCCGCTCCAGCCGCTTGCCGGTCAGCTTCAGCGCGTTTTGCAGCGCGGCCCAGACGATCACCGGGGTCATCTGCTGGCGGTTTTGCAGCACCGGAATCGGCATGTCTTCTTCCTGCAACCGCTCCAGCACCTCGAACGCTTGCGGCGCGTCAATCGCCTCCAGGCAGACCGCGCCGAAGGTGGGGGCAATGCCCTTCACCACCTGGACGATCTTGTCGGGGTCCTGGGTCGCCAGGCCGATCGGCAGCGCGTTCACCCCGGCGAAGGTGCGGAACATGACCGATTCGTCTTCGAGCAGGGGCATAGCCGGGAGCGGCCCGGCGTTGCCCAGGCCCAGCACGGCGCTGCCGTCCGACACCAGGGCGATGGTGTTGCCCCGGCAGGTGTATTCAAAGGAGAGATTGGGGTCGGCGGCGATTTCGAGGCAGGGTTCAGCGACGCCGGGGGTGTAGACCAGGCTCAATACGCCGCTATCTTTGATCGGCATCTTACTGGCAACGCCGATCACGCCCCGATATTTGCGGCGGTAGGCCAGGTTTTGCGCGCGGACCGATTCGGAATCCATAAGCACAGGTCCTCTCTGACGGTGGCTTGGGGAGAGAAATACAAAAGGGCACCACGGCGCCAGAGGGGCGGGGTGCCGCCGCAGGTCATTCTGCGGTCGGCGCGACACGGCATTGTGCGTCGCCAATCTTAATTATAGGGTGCGCGGGGACGTTTGGCAAGGGTGCGCGGACCGGGAAGGCCGGGGGCTAGACCACCACCCGGCGGATTTTGCGCACGCCGGGTTTGAGCAGTTCCTTGATCTTGGGGATCGCGGCGCGGGCGGCTTCTTCGCCCCGCTGCACGAACAGGTCCAGGTGCTGGGCTTCCAGCGCGCCATACATGCCCACCTTCGGCGCGATCAGCACGTCGTAGGGGTTCATCTTCAGCACGGCGATCTGCGCTTCCATGATCTCGCGCATACTCTGGTAGATCTCGAAGATGCTGGGCGGGCGACCGGGGCCGACCCGCTGGCGCACGCCGCGATAGAGCCGTTCCTCCACCTGGGGGATGACGTTGGAGGCGATGATGATGTCGGCTCCGGAGGCATCGAGGGTCTGGCAGGGCACCGGGTCTACCGCCCCACCGTCCACCAGGAAATCATCGTTGTGCAGCACCGGCTCGAACACGCCCGGCATCGAGAAGCTGGCGCGGGTGGCGTTAGCGAGCGGACCTTCACTGAACACCACGGGCCGCCCGCTGACGACCTCGGCAGCGACCACAAAATAGGGGATTTCGAGATCTTCAAAGCGCTTCCCACCGGTCCAGCGTTCCAGCCACTTTTTGGCCCCCATGCCCTTCAGCATCCCCGACCGGGGCATGGTGAAGTCCCAGGAGCGCCAGCCGGTGCGGAAGTGCAACAGGCGGGCGAACTCCTGGCCCATCCGGTAGAGGTCGTCGGCGTTGTGCCCGGCGGCAAAGGCGCTGCCCAGCACCGCGCCCATACTGGTGCCCGCCAGCAGATCGATGGGGATCTTCTCTTCCTCCAGGACACGCAAGACGCCGATATGGGCCAGGCCGTGTGCCGCCCCGCTGCTCAACGCCAGGCCCACTGATCGGCCCAGCAAGCGCCGGGCGATCCGGTCGCGGTCGCGCTCGGCCCGCGCCAGGTCGTAGTCCGCGTCGCGGACCCCACGAGCCAACCAGAACTTCTTGGGCGGCAGCGAGCTTTTCAAGACCCAATGGTTGGCGCGGTGCCCAAAGACGAGCACCATCTCGCACAAGTCCAGCACCTGGGCCATGTAGGGGCCGCCGCTCTCGGGCAGGCGGACCAGCAGGTGGGTGTACTTTTGCAGCAGGCGCGAGACGATCTCGCTGAAATCGCCGCTGCTGACCTCCACCGGCACGTCCATCCGGGCCACATCACCCTGGAGCGAGACCACATCATGGAACGGGTCGGAGGGATCGACTGTGCTGCACTCGTCGCCCGTCTCGATCACGTCCACCAGCAGCACGTTGTGCGAGCCGAGTTCGGCCAGCCGCTGGGCCAACAGATACGTTTCGTCGGGCGTGCCGACCAGGCCGATCAGCCGCCGCACATCCTCGCTCACGCCATAGATGCGCTGGTGGTCTGAGGCGAACAGGCGCTGGGCCAGGCTGCGGCTCAGGCCGATGGCGAGGCTGGGGTGGTCGCGCAACGCCTCGTCAAACTCTTCTTTCGACAGCACCCACAGTTCGGCGTCGATGCTGACGATCACGCCCACGCTGCGCGGCTCGCCGGTCAGCAGCGACATCTCGCCAAACTGGTTACCCGGTCCCAGCGTCGCCAGGGTCAGCCGTTGCGTCTCCACGTCGGACACCACTTTGACCTGCCCGGTCTCGATGATATACATGGCATCGCCGGGGTCGCCTTCTTTGCAGACCACGGTGCCCTTCGCCGCCCGCTGGAAGCGCAACCGCGCCGCCAGGTGTTGCAGCTCTTCCAGCGGCAACTCGCGGAACAGCTCCAGCCGCTGCAACGAGGTCGGCGACAGGTGCTGCCGGATATGGTCATCCATACTTGTGCTCATACGCTCTATGCCTGGCGCGCCGTGAAGGCCCATCACTCACGGCTTAATATAATAAATGTGGGCGCAAAAACCAAAACACCCCCCTTGCGAGGGCTGCTTCATTGTATACCCCGCCTTGCAGCTTTGTCAACAGCAAAAAGGCGATTTACGTCAAGATTGTAGTATTCTCTCGCCTGCGAACCAGGCTCAAGCGCGGTTGACAAGGCCCCGCCCGAACGCTTATACTGACCCTGGCGTCTACCCCTCATAGTTGAACAAGGAGTCAATGATGACCCCCTCGTACACGGCGAACATGCCCACCACCCTTTCCCCAACTGATAGCGCAGCCCAGGAAATCGTCCACCGCTTGCGCGCGGTGATGGTCGAAAAGTACCGACCCCTCGTCGCTGCCGCCCCGGCCCCCATCCGCATCCAGGCCCGCATGGTCAACGAAGTGATCAGCGAAGCGCGCAAAGCAGGCGTATCCAACGACGTGATCGCCCGCGAGGTGGTGAACCGGACCATCGGCGACGTGAATGTGCGCCGCATCACCGAAGTCGTCGGCGGGGTGGATTACAGCACCATCGGCGAAGACCTCGGCCTGATCCTGCCCGGCGAACGGATCAACGGGCGGATCAGCGACGGGCGAACCTATCTGGATCTGCGCGACCGGATGATGTGTTTCGAGCGCATTTTGCTCGAAGAGTACGATTGGGATCTGCGGATCTACGACATCTACGCTGTGGGCAACCCCCTGTTGCGCCAACGGCTGGCGGATCGCTTCCGCATGGAGTATGGCATCGCCCTGCCCTGGGAGCAAACCTATGTCACCATCGGTGCGCTGGATGCGATGGATAAGTCGGTGCGCACGCTGAACATGTACTTCCGCGAGAAGTATGGCGGCCCGGTGGGCTACGGCTTCCCCTCGCCCGGCTTTGCGGTGGGGCTGTGGCAGGCCGAAAGCGTGGGCATGGAAATCATCAACTTCCACACCCCCGAAGCGGACAGCTTCAAGCTCACCGCCCCGGCCTTGCGCCAGTTGCTAGACGACCACCCCAACCTCCATATGCTCTACCTCACCGTGAGCAACAACCCAACCGCGTTCGCCTATAGCCCCGATGAGTTGCGCGCCGTAATGGGCGCGCTGCGCGAATCGGGCCGCGAAGTTGCGGTGCTGGCCGACCTGGCCTACATCGGCACTGGCATCCCTGCCGATGACCATGCCCGCATGGCGGCCTTCAACGATCCCGACATCCTGAACCGCACCATCTTCATCAGCAGCCTGTCGAAAGTCTACACCTTGACCGGCGACCGGATGGGCTGGGCGGCCACGGTCAACCCCGACTGGGCCAGGGTGCTGCCCGCTGCCTGGAACAACGCCAACGCCGGAATGCCTGCCGAGTGGCAGTTGCGCTACCTGGCGAATATCGATCTGTTCGACGAGCGGCCCTGGATCCAGCAGAAAATCACGGCCCTCTATGCTTTGCGGCGCACAGCTTTGCGGCACGAGTTAGCGCAGTACAACCAGCAGTTCAACCTGTTTGACAGCATTGGCCTGGACGACGACACGACGATTTATAACTGGAGCAAGCTGGCCCCCGGTGAGGACGCCTTCTCGCTGTTCGAGAAGACGGGCATCGCCGGGGTGGATGGCCGCGCCTTTGGCTACAGCGACCGCTACATCCGCTTCTCCGTGGGCTTTAGCCCCGTGCCGCCCGAACTGCTCGCCACGCTAGACATCCCCTGAGTTCATCCCGACTTCAATTCAATCCAATCCAATGGGCGCATTCCAGCTATAACTGAATAGCATCCTCGCGGCCAGAGCGCATCTGGATGCCGAGGCATTAACCGACAGCGATTACTATACCCCCATCGGGCCAGGGGCCAGAGGGTGGCAATCGAGGAGGAATCGTGTGAGGCGACAACTACTGGCGGGGCTGTCTATCCTGCTTATCGTCATACCAATGCTAGCCACGGGTGCGTCACGCACATTCGCCGACAAACCGGTCGGCGACACCACCTTTGCCCAAACCGGCTTCACCGTCCCCGCCGTCTTCATGCAGTACTGGCAGGCGCACGGCGGCCTGGCGATCTTCGGCTATCCGATTTCGGCGGTGCATACCGAAGGCAGCTTTCAGGTGCAGTACTTCGAGCGCAACCGCTTTGAGCTGCATCCGGAGAACAAAGGCACCGCCTTCGAGGTGCAACTGGGCCTGCTGGGCAGCGTGCTGACCGCCGACCGTCCCTTCGCCCACGCTTCGCCGTTCATCGACAGCCCCAGCCATCGCTATTTCGCCCAGACCGGGCACTCGCTGGGCGGCGTCTTCCTCGAATATTGGAAGGCGCAGGGTGGGTTGGACCTGTTCGGCTACCCGATCTCCGAAGAACTGGCGGAGAACGGCTTCGTCGTCCAGTATTTCGAGCGCAACCGCTTTGAATACCACCCGGAGAACAAGGGCACCAGCTACGAAGTCTTGCTCGGCCTGCTGGGGCGTGACTACCTGTCGCTAGTGAACAAGGGCAAAGTGGCGACCCCCACTGCCCAGGACCCCGGCACCCCCGGCACTCCCACCCCCACCGTAACGCCGGGCGGCCCCACCGCGGTGCCAGCAACCCCCCGCCCCAGCGTCTCACCGACCAAGAGCGCCTGGGTGGAGCCGCCCGCGTGGCCGGAACACACCTACGGTCCCCCGCCCGACTATCCGCCCGCCCCCGCTGGCCCATTCCTGAAAGGGCCGCAGGTGGGTTACGGTATCATCGTGGATATGTACTATAAAGACCACACCCGCATCCTCAACACGGTGCAGGACGCAGGCTTTACCTGGGTCAAGCAGCAGGCGCAGTGGAAAGATATTGAGGGGCCGCAGGGCAGCTACCAGTGGGGCGAATTGGACAACATCGTCCGCGACGTGAAGGCGCGGGGGCTGAACATCATGATCAGCGTCGCCAAAGCGCCCGACTGGGCCACCGGCGGCAAGCCCGGCTTCCCGACCGATCCCGACGACTTTGGCCGCTTCATGCGGGCGATGGCGAAGCACTACCAGGGTCAGGTCGGCGCGTATGAACTGTGGAACGAAGAGAACCTGATCGGGGAAAGCGGTGTGATCAGCCCGGAACGCTACTTCTACCTGCTCAAAGCGGGCTACCTCGGAGTCAAGGCGAGCGACTCCAGCGCGGTGGTGATCATGGGCGCGCTGACCCCCACCGGCATCCACGACCCCAACCTCGCCACCGAGGATACCGTTTTCCTTGATAGCCTCTACCGGGTCAACAACGGCGAGATCCGCAACTACTTCGACGTACTCGGCTCGCACCCCTACGGCTACAACAACCCACCGGAGACGATGTGGCCCGACAACCCCAGCACCGCCCGCGAGTTCACCACCCACGGCCAGTTCTATTATCGCCGGGTGGAGAACCAGCGCCAGGTGATGGAGAACTTTGGCGAGTCGCAAAAGCAGATCTGGGTGACCGAGTGGGGCTGGTGCAGCGACTACCGGCCCGACGGCTACAACGAATGCGCCCAGAACACGCTCGATGACCAGGCGGCCTACACCGTCCGCGCCTACCAGATGAGCAAAGACAAGTACCCGTGGATGGGCGTGACCTTCCTCTGGAACTTGAACTTCAGCACCTTCCAGGACTGGTTTACCGGCCCGGCGCACTTCAGCATGCTGAACGGCGACTGGTCCACCCGCCCGGTCTACGACGCGGTCAAGAATTACATTCACGCCAACCCGTAACCGCGGGACCCACCCCCGGTGAGAAGCTGTCTTGTGGCCCGCTGTTGGTCACGAGACAGCTTCTTTGTGAGAGGTTGATGGAGGAGATACGCATGGTCGCGGATGATATCCTGGTCTTTGGCGGATCGGGCAGCCCGCAGTTGACGCGAAAGATCTGTGCCTATTTGCAGATCCCGCCGGGGCTAAGCGAGGTGTTGCACTTTTCCGAGGGCAACCTCTTTGTGCGGATCCAGGAGAATGTGCGCGGGCGGCGGGTCTACCTGATCCAGTCCACCGCGTACCCCGCCAACGACAACTTCATGGAGTTGCTCTTTTGGATCGACGCGTTCCGCCGGGCCAGCGCCGAGTCGGTCACAGTGGTCATGCCCTACTTCAGTTATGCGAAGGGCGACAAGAAAGACGAGCCACGGGTGGCGATCCGGGCGCGGGTCTGCGCCGATATGATCGAGGTCGCCGGAGCCAGCCGGGTGGTGACGATGGACCTCCACGCGCCGCAGATCCAGGGGTTTTTCCACATCCCGGTCGACGATCTCCAGGCGATGGCCGTGCTGTGTGAGGCGGTGCAGGGACTCCAGTTGCCCAATCTGGTGGTGGTCTCGCCCGACACCGGGTTCGCCAAAAAGGCCCGGCGCTATGCTTCCTACCTGGGCGCGCCGCTGGCGATTGCCGACAAAGAGCGGGTCGCCCACGACGAACAGGCCCATGTGCTGGAGATCATCGGGGAGGTGCGGGGCCGCACCGCGCTGATCGTGGACGACTTCACCATTTCGGGCGGCACCCTGGCGAATGTGGCCGAGAAGCTGATCGAGCGGGGCGCGACCTCCGTCGTGGCCGCGCTGACCCACGGCGTGTTCGCGGCAGGCTCGATGGAGCGGATCATGGCTAGCCCAATCCAGCGGCTGCTGGTGACCGACACCGTCGAGACCCAGCTGGTGCCGCCCTGCGAAAAAATCGAAACCGTCTCGGTCGCCCCCCTGTTTGGCGAGGCGATCCGGCGCATCCACAACCGCGAGAGTATCAGCGTCCTCTTCCCCAAGTAGGCCGCCCTTCCCATTCGCCGGGATCTGCGGTATAAAGGGGATAGCAGGAGTATCAGGTGGGCAACAGGCGAATAGCGGGCAACAGCCGGGGAGGCCAGGGCGATGACAATCAGTAGCAACGGGCATAGCGACACGCCCGGCGATAACGGCGGCTGGGGCTACCACGAGGTGCCCCGCGAAGAATTTTACGATGAACTGAGCGATCTGCTGACCGCCCTGGCCGAGGTGATCTACGAGAACCCGAAGACGGCGCGGCAGACCAGCGAAGACCTGGGCAACGACTGGTTTTTCGCCGGGTGGGGCGGAGCCGAGGACCACTACCGGATCAGCCTGTGGCCCGCCTACCGCCCCTATATCGAGGGGCACGAAAACGGCGAGATCGACGATGCCGAATACACCCAGATGTGCTGGCCGAACAGCACCGGGATGCCGATCACGATCTACATCGGCGATGGGGACACGATCATCGAACTGGCCGAGGACGAGAAAAGCACCGAGGAATTGGCCGCCAGTTTTGCCGAACTGGCCGGGATCGTGCTGGTGGACGACTGGGACGAGGGGGACGCGGAGGACGCCGAGGCCGAATGAATTATGAATTCCTGACCCTGGCGACCGCCGACGGCATCGCCCGCGTGACCCTGAACCGCCCCGCCGTCCACAATGCCTTCAACGCCGCCCTGATCGAAGAATTACGGGCCTGCTTCGCTGCGCTAGGGAGCGAACCAGGGGTGCGGGCGGTGGTGCTGGCCGGGGCGGGGCCGAGCTTCTGCGCCGGAGCCGATGTCCAATGGATGCAGCAGAGCCTCCAATATACCGAGCAGCAGAATTGGGAGGACGCGCAACGCCTCGCCACCATGCTCACGACGATCAACGAATGCCCCCTGCCGGTGGTGGCGCGGGTCCACGGGGCGTGCCTGGGCGGGGGGGTCGGCCTCGCCGCTGTAGCCGACCTGGTGATCGCCGCCGACGATGTGAAATTCGGGCTGACCGAGGTCAAGCTGGGCATCGTCCCGGCGGTGATCAGCCCGTTCGTGCTGGCAAAAATCAACCACGGCGCGGCGCGTGCCCTGTTCCTCACCGGCGAGCGCTTCTCGGCCCAGCGCGCCTATGAGATCGGCCTCGCCACCACGGTCGTCCCGGCGGACGGGTTGGATGCCGCCGTCGACGCCGCGCTGGCGCAGCTACGCAGCAGCAGCCCGGCAGCCCTGCCCGTCGCCAAAGACATCTGGCGGCGCGTGCCCGCCCTGCCCTCCGCCGCCGCCTTCGATCTCACCTCCCGCACCATCGCCCGGATGCGCGTCAGCCCCGAAGGGCAAGAAGGGCTGCGGGCCTTTCTCGAGAAGCGCAAACCCACATGGCAGCAATGAGTGATGAGCGATGAGCGATGCGTGATGAACGAGGAACGATGAGGAAGCTCAACAGAGTACCTCATCACGTTTCACGTTTCACGTTTCACGCAGCACTCG
>JBBSEL010000038.1:0-11520 GCA_038239755.1 Chloroflexia bacterium
AACGCGGAGGATACCTGTGCCAGAAAAGATCGATGTGGCGGCGCTGCGCGAGCGGGCCTACGCGCATTATGAGGCCGAACGCTATGATGCGGCGTTGACCGACCTGACCCGCTTGCTGCGGCGCACCCCCGATGATGCGTTGGCCTGGTATCGCCGGGCCTTTGTGAACTATACCCTGGACCGCTTCAAACCGGCAATCGCCGATGCGACCCGCGCCCTGACCCTCGCGCCCGACGATGCCGACGCGCTGGGGGTCCGGGCGGCGGCTTATGACTCGCTTCAGCAGTTCCGCAAAGCCCTGGCCGACTATACCCAGGCGCAGGCGTTGAACCCCGACGACCCGCACCTGTTCCACAACCGGGGCCTGACCCACGCCCGGATGGGCCAGTACGAAACGGCGTTGCCCGACTTCAGCCGCGCCCTGGCCTTGCGCCCCGACGAGCCGATTTTCCTGGTCAGTCGCGGGCTGGCCTACGGGGCGCTGTGGCGGTTGGACGAGGCGCTGGCCGATTACGATCAGGCCCTGGCGCTGGAACCCGCCGACGCGGAAGCCCTCCAGTACCGGGCGATGGCGCTGTTCCAGGCCGACCGCTATGAGGCCGCGCTGGCCGATCTGGCCCAGGTGATCGCGCTCGCGCCCGACGACCCCGACCTGTATGTCCAGCGCGGGCGCACCCTAGCGACGTTGGACCGCTACCGCGAGGCCGCCCGCGACTACCAGGCGGCGCTGCTCCTCGTTCCCGACACGGCAGCCTGGCTCTACAGCCTGGCCTGGGTCCAAATCCAGGCGGGCGACCCGGTGGCGAGCCTGTCCACCCTGACCCGCCTGTTCGCCGTGGACCCGGCCTACCGGATCGCCGTGGCTCAGGACGAGGATTTCGCGCCCTTACACGGTGATCGCATCTTCCGTGCCCTGGACAGTGACGCACCGGACGAGGAGTAGGGCAGGGCACTCGCCAGCGCGGATGGAATGGGTGTGCGCGCCGACCGTTTATCCCCTCCGGTGTTCAGCATTTGCAAAATTGGTATACATTTGCTACAATGAGGGCCAGGCATAGTACGATCTATCCATACTTTTTGAGAAGGGAAATATATCGCCATGCGCTGGGCCTCTAGGTGGGTGATGGCGCTTTGGGTCTGTCTGTTGGTGCTGCCGATGCGGGCGGCACCCGGCGTAGCAGCCCAGAGCGCCATTACTATTGTTGATCGCGGCGTGACCATCGAGTTTCCCGAACGGCTGACCTTTGCCGCCGAGGTGACCAGCGCCGCCGTGATCGACCGGGTCACGCTCGAATATGGGGTCGATAAGCAGACCTGCGGGGTGGTGACGGCCAAAGCCTTCCCGACCTTCACCCCCGGCACCAAGACCACCGTCTCCTGGGTCTGGGAGATGCGGAAGTCGGGGGCCGAGCCGCCCGGCAGCACCATCTGGTATCGCTGGCGGGTCCACGATGCCGCCGGGAACGAGCAGGTGTCTGATCGCTTGCAAACGCTCTGGCTGGACAAGACACATCGGTGGAGCGCCCTGCCCGGTGATAATCTGGTTATCCACTGGTATGGCGAGCCGCAAAGCTTTGCCGCGACATTGCTCCAGGCGGGCAACACTGCGTTGACCCAATTGGCCGGGACGACCGGGATGCACCTGCAAAAGCCGGTCGATCTCTATATTTATGCCAGTTCCGCCGATCTGCACGACGCTACCCTCTATGAACCGGGCTGGACCGGGGGCGAAGCGTTCCCCGAACACGGCATCGTGATCATCGGCATCGCCTCCGATCAACTAGAATGGGGCAAAGGCACGGTGGCCCACGAATTGACCCATATTGTCGTCGGCCAGCTCACCTTTTCCTGCCTGTCCAGCCTGCCGACCTGGCTGAACGAGGGGATCGCCGTCTACGGGCAGGGCGGGCCAGAAGCCGCGTCGCGGGATCAATTGGCCGCCGCAGTGCGGGCCAACACCCTGATGTCAGTGCGGGCGCTGAGCGGCGGCTTCTCCGAGCATCCGAGCAAGGCCGACCTCTCCTACGCCGAGTCCTACAGCCTGGTCAGCTACCTCATCACCCAGTATGGCCCGGGCCAACTGCGCGGGCTGTTCGATGATTTGCGCGGGGGGATGACCCCCGATGCCGCGCTGCTCGATGTCTACGGATTCGGCCTCGACGGGCTGGAGGACGGCTGGCGGACCAATGTGGGCGCGCCACCCCGCCAGACGACCACCACCCCCGGCGCGACCGAGGTACCCACTACGGTGCCAACCTACGAGCCGATCAGCGCTGCTCCGGTTGCCCCAACCCTCGGCCCCGGCGAGACCCCGGCAGCGGGGGCCACGTCGCCCGCTGGCGCTTCGTCCGCTGCAACCACGCCGACTCCAGCCGCCCCGCTTGTCACGGCCACCGCTGAGACGGTCTCCCTCATGCCGCTGCTGGTGGCTGGAGGGGCTGCCGTGCTGATCATGGGCCTGGCCGTCGTCTTGTTCTTACTCCAGCGAAGGAGGACCGCATGAACCTGCTGCCGCTCTCTCCCCGTGCGCCTACTCGCCGCGCATCGTCTCCCATCGGGCGGGGGCACCTCGTCGCCGGGGTGCTGGCGCTGGGCCTGCTCCTGGCCGCCGGGCTGGCCGGCCCCGCTAGCCGGGCCGGAGGGGTCCCGCCCTGGGCCGCTGCCGTCGTCCTCGCTGCCGGACCCGCGCCCACCGCGACCGTGCCCGGCACCCCGGAGGCACGCGGCGGGCATTACTCGAACCCCGACCTGGGCCTCGCCTTCGACTACCCCCCCCAGTGGAAGGCCAAGCCGGGCAAGAACGACTCGACCCTGATCAACATCACCGCCTCGGCGGGCGACGCCGTCTTGCTGGCGATCGCGGGCTCCCTGACCGATGATGGGGCGTTGGAGGCCACGGCCAAGCAAGTGCGCGATGCGTCGCAGGACGGCCTCACGAACGTGCAGAACGGAGACACCCACGCCCTAAAGCTGAAGGATGGGCGGACGGCCTGGTACAGCGAGTATATTGGGACCCTGGATACGGGGAGCGTCCTCCAGGCGTTCATGCTCTCGACGGCGCGGCAAGGGCGACTGATCACGCTGCTTTGCTATACGCAAGTGAACCGCTCCGTGTACTATCGCGGGACGGTCACCGATATTTTCGCCAGCCTCACGCTCACCCTGCCGCAACTCTACGGCATCCCCCGCGATCAAGCGCTGGTGCAGTTGGGCGGCGAGTCGAACAACCCCCGCGACTATGACCCGGCGACCAGCGACGGCAATGACCTGATCTTCAGCGGGTTGGTGTCCCTCAACCCCCAGTTACAGGTGACGCCCGACCTGGCCGAGTCGTGGGATATCAGCCCCGATGGCCTGGTCTACACCTTCCACCTGCGGACTAACGCCCACTTCCATGACGGGCGACCCCTTGTGGCCGCCGACGTGATCTACTCGTGGGATCGTGCCGCCGCCCCGGCGACCAACTCGGACAACGTGCTGACCTACCTGGGCGATATCGTCGGCGTGCATGAGCGCCGGGCCGGAAAGGCCGATCATATCAGCGGCCTGCGCGCGATAGACGACCACACCCTCGAAGTGACCATTGATGCCCCCAAGCCCTATTTCTTGATGAAGCTGACCTATGGCAGCACCGTGGTCGTGGACAAGGCCAACATCGCGTCGGGGCCGGATTGGTACCGCGCCCCCAACGGGACCGGGCCGTACAAGTTGATCCGCTGGGAGCCTTTCAAAGAGATTATCTACGAACGCAACCCCGCTTTCTACCTGCCGCCCCCGGCCATCCGCTATGCCATCGTCCAGTTGTACGCCGGGGTGGGCATCCGGCTCTATGAGACGGGCGATGTGGACCTGACCGGGGTGTCTTCCTCCGACGTGGCTCGGGTGCGTGATCCCACCGAACCGCTGCACGCCGACCTGCACGAAGGGGTCAACATGTGTACCTCGCGGGTGACGTTCGACGTGACCCAGCCGCCGTTCGATGACCCGAAGGTGCGCCAGGCGTTCGCCCTGGCAATCGACCGGCAGCGGTACATTGACGTGGTTCTGGCTGGCGTGGGCCTCCCGGCGCGGGGCCTCTACCCGCCGGGCCTGCCGGGCTACAACCCCGATGTCCGCCCGCTCGACTTTGACCCGGCGTTGGCCCGCCAGCGGCTGACCGAGTCGCGCTACGGCAGCGCCGCCGCCTTGCCCCCGATTGTGTTCACCAGCGGCGGCTTCGGTAGCGATGTTGGCCCCGGCCTGTCCGCCTTGATCGGCATGTGGCAGCAGAATCTCGGTGTGACGATCCAGGTAGAAAACCTGGAGCCGGATAAATATAGCGACGAGGTTCATGCCGGGCGGCACGGGCAGTTGCTCACCTATGGCTGGTGCGCCGACTATCCCGACCCAGAAAACTTCGCCGATGCTTTGTTCCATTCGGGCGCGGAGGAGAACGTTGGGCACTACGCCAACCCCGCCGTAGACACCCTGCTGGAACAGGCGCGGGTCGAGCGCGATGTGCCCGCCCGGATGCACGAATATGCCCAGGTCGAGCAAATGATCGTGGACGATGCGGCGAGCATCTTCCTCACCCACAGCCTGAGCTACAGCCTGGTCAAGCCCCAGATCAAGGGCTATATCTGGACGCCGATCCGCGTGCCGCTAATCCGTTACCTGTCGATCGACCCGGCAGCGATGAAGTAAGCCGCAGACGGCCCCGGCATCCTGGGGGTGCCGGGGCCGCGCTGTTGCCGTTTAGCGCCGGTAGAGCAGGCCGCGCCGGGCGGCGAGGGGTTCCAGGTCGGGGGCGTAGAGGGTGCGGATCGTGCGGTTAAAGGCGAGGTTGCCCAGGACGATCACGGTGATGATCGCGCCGGCGATGACGAACAGCGTGCCCGCTCCGATCTGTTCGGCCACCAGCCCGCCCAGCGCGATGGAGATCGGTTGGATGCCCCAGGCGATGGTGCGCCGGGCGGCGAAGATGCGCCCGCGCTCGCTGTCGGGGGTGTACGCCATCCAGATCGTCTGGCTGGGGATGTTGCAGAGCGGGCCACCCGCGCCGAGGAAAAAGGCCAGCATCAGCGAGAGCCAGACCGAGGTAGAGAGGCCGAAGCCCATCGCCGCCAGGCCGTTCACCGCCCAGCCGATACAGACTCCCCAGGCCATCGGCTTGATCGCCCAGCCCCGGCTGAAAAAGACCGCACTCACCAGCGCCCCCGCCGCCATCGACGCGCTGACCAGGCCGAAGATGAACGCGCCGTCCCAGCCCAGCGCCGCGCCGCTGCCCGTCAACTGCTGCCGGACGATCAGCGTCTCCAGCGGGTAGGTCGGCGCGATCAGGAAGTTGCAGGAGGTGAAGATCAGCAAGAGGTAGAGGATGGCGCGGTGCTGCCAGATCCACTTGTAGCCGTAGGTCGCATCGTTGACCAGTCGCCGGAACGCGCCCTGCCCGCTTTCGTCTTGCACGCGGGGCGAGGGAATGCGGGCCAGCAGGGTGGCGATGGTGGCGAACCAGAAGGTGAGCGCGTTGATCAGAATGGTGACCGGCAGGCCGACCAGCCCGACCAGGGTGCCGCCGAACAGCGGCCCGGCGATGTTGGCGACGCTCTGCGAGGTGGCGTACAGCCCGTTGGCGCGGGGCAGCACCGCCGCAGGCACCAGGTTGGGGATCGAGGAGTCGAGCGTGGGTCCGTGGATCGCGCCGCACGACGCGAGAATGACCGCGCCCACGTAGACATGCCACAACTGCATGTTGTTGGTCCAGAGCAAGGCGGCGAGGGCGGTGACGGCAAGGCCCTGGACGCTGTCGAGCACGGCGATCAGCATTTTGCGGTCCATACGGTCGATCAGCGACCCGGCGACGAAGGGCAGGGTGACGGCGGGGATAAACCAGCAGAGCGCATAGCCCGCCAGCGCGGTGGCCGACCCTAACTGTGCGGTGATCCACCAGGCCAGGGCGATGCCGTACAGCCCGTCGCCCAGCATCGACACGCTTTGCCCCGACCAGACCAACCAGAAATCGCGGTGCTTGCGGAACGACAATGAGGACGGCTCCGCCGGGTCTGGTGCGGAGGCGGGCGGCTTCGGCTCGTTGTATTCACTAAGCACCGCCTCCGCCCATTCGGACATGGCCGGGGCGCTGATGACGCTGAAATCGGTGGGTTGGGTGTCCTGAATCTCGTTGGTAATCGTGTCGCTCAAGAAGGCAGATCCTTTGCTGCTCGGCCTGATGGGCCGGGGGAGTGGGAGAGTCGCCCCTGATTATATACCCGGTGACCGGGGCGGTCTATCCGCCGTTAGACCGATCGCGGCGGGCCGGAAGTCGGAGCCTGCCAGGGGATCTCGTGCTATAATAGGGGTACAGACAGGCGTTTGCCCTGAATCATCCCTGGTTCGGGACATATTTGCAACAAGGGGGGTGCGCTTATGCAAATCGGAGTCGGGCTGCCCACCACGGTGCCCCAGGCGGCGGGGGCCACGATCATCGAATGGGCACGGCGCGCCGAGGCCGGGCCGTTCGCCAGCCTGGGTGTGCTGGACCGCCTCGTCTATGATAGCTACGATCCGTTGATCGCCCTGGCCGCCGCTGCCGCCGTCACCCAACGGGTGCGCCTCGCCACCACCATTGTCATCAGCCCGCTGCATAACACCGCCCGGCTGGCGAAACAGGCCGCCTCGCTGGACGCGCTGGCGGGGGGACGGTTGGTGCTGGGGCTGGCGGTGGGGGCGCGGCCCGATGATTACGCCGCCGCCGGGGTGGACTACGCCAGCCGGGGGCAGCGGTTTGCCGAACAACTGACCGCGCTCCGCGCCTTCTGGGAAGACCCGGCGAACGGCCCATCCGCCGCCCGGCCCAACGGCCCGCCGCTGCTGATCGGTGGCCTGACCGATGTCGGGTTTGCTCGTGTGGCCCGCTACGCCGACGGCTATGTGCATGGCGGCGGCCCGCCCCGCGCCTTCGCCCGCGCCGCCGACAAGGCCCGCGCGGCCTGGCGCGATGCCGGGCGGCCCGGCCTGCCCCAACTGTGGGCGCAGGGCTACTTCGCCTTCGGGGACGATGCCGCCGCAGCCGGGGCGCGCTACCTCCGCGACTATTACGCCTTCACCGGCCCCTTCGCCGACAAGATCGCTGCCGGGCTGCTCACCAGCCCGCAAGCCGTTGCCGGGTTCCTTCGCGGCTACCGCGAGGCGGGCTGCGATGACCTGATCCTGTTCTCCACGTCATCGGATCTCGGCCAACTGGATCAATTGGCCCAGGCGGTGGCGGGGCGTGAAACGTGATGCATATTATAGATGGTGGATGCTGAATTACTCAGCACTCAGCACTCAGCACTAACCACGAGCCACGAACCACGAGGTGCAGCGTTGAAGATCGTCATCCTGGGGGGCGGGCCAGCGGGGTTGTATGCGGGCCTGCTGATCAAGAAGGCCGATCCCCGGCACGAGATCACCCTGATCGAACGCAACCCGGCGGACGTGACTTACGGCTGGGGGGTGGTCTTTTCCGACCGCACCCTGGCCGCGTTCCAGCGCGCCGACGCCCGAACCTATGAGCAGATCACCGGGCAGTTCGTCATCTGGGACGCGATTGACGTGCGCTACCGGGGCGAGACGATCCGCTGCGGGGGGCATGTGATCGCCAGCATCGCCCGCAAACACCTGTTGAGCATCCTGCAACGGCGTTGTATTGAATTGGGCGTAGACTTGCAGTTTGGCCGAGAAGTCGCCAGCGTAGCTGACATACCCGATTGTGACCTGCTGATCGCTGCCGACGGGGTGAACAGCCTGCTCCGCCGCGAATACGAGTCGGCGTTCGAGCCGCAGATCCGGCAGGGCAAGGCGCGCTATATCTGGTTGGGGGCCGAGAAGGTGCTGGACGCTTTCACCTTCATCTTCCACGAAACCCCCGCCGGGCTGTTCCAGGTCCATGCCTACCCGTTCAGCGGCACGACCAGCACCTTCATCGTCGAGTGCGCCGAAGAGGTCTGGCGGCGCGCCCGGCTGGACGAAGCCGACGAAGCCGCCAGCCTCGCCTTCTGCCAACGCTTGCTGGCCGACGACCTGGGCGACGTCCCCCTCCTCTCCAACAACGCCAAATGGGTCAGCTTCCCCACCCTCAAAACCAAACACTGGTACGCCACCCTCAGCACTCCGCACTCAGCACTCAGCACTCCCGTGGTCTTGCTAGGCGATGCCGTCCACACCGCGCATTTCTCCATCGGGTCGGGCACGAAACTGGCGATGGAGGATGCGATTGCGCTGGCGGCGGCGCTGGAACAGCACGCCGATGTGGGCGGGGCGCTGGCGACCTACGAATTAGAGCGCAAGCCGGTGGTCGAGACGTTTCAGAACGCCGGGCACGAGAGCCAAACCTACTTTGAGACCCTGGCCCGCTACCTGGCCCTGCCGCCCGTCCCCTTCGCCTTCCAACTGCTGACCCGCAGCGGGCGGATCACCTACGACGATCTGCATTTCCGCGATGCCCGCTTTGGCGACCTGGTGGACCGCTGGTGGGCGGGACGAGCAGTGAGCAGTGAGCAGCGCGCGGCGAGTGGGGCGTCTTACTCGCAACTCGCAACTCGCAACTCGCAACTCGTCGCGCCGCCGCCGATGTTTGCGCCGTTGGGGTTGCGGGGGATGCGGGTGGAGAACCGGGTGGTGGTGTCGCCGGGAATGGTGTGCCCGGCGCAGGAGGGGGTGCCGGGGGCGGCATATGCGGAGGGGATAGCGCGGGCGGCGGGCAGTGGGGCGGGGCTGGTGTTGACCGAGCCGGTAGCGGTGGGGGCGGAGGGACGGATCACGCCAGGGGATGGGGGGCTGTATACGCCGGAGCAGGGGGCGGCCTGGGGGCGTATTGTGGCGGCGGTGCATGAGGGGGGCGCGAAGATCGGGTTGGTGCTAAACCATGCCGGGCGGCGGGGAGCAACCCGCCCTCGCCGTGAGGGGTTGGACCGGCCCTTGCGGACAGGCGGCTGGCCGCTGCTGGCCTCCTCGGCCTTGCCCTATACACCGGGGAGCCAGGTGCCCCGCGCGATGGACCGGGCCAACATGGACGCGGTAGCGGCGGCGTTCGTCCGCGCTGCCGAGCTGGCGCAGGAGGCCGGATTCGACCTGCTGCAACTGCACATGGCCCACGGCTATTTGCTGGGGAGCTTCCTCTCGCCGCTGACCAACCAGCGCACGGACGAGTACGGCGGCACGTTGGAGGTGCGGTTGCGCTGGCCGCTGGAGGTGTTCGACGCGGTGCGGGCGGCCTGGCCCGTCGACAAGCCGCTGGCTGTGGCGCTGACCGCCACCGACTCGGTGCGCGGCGGGTTCGGGGTGGACGACGCGGTGATGGTGGCGCGGACGCTCCAGGCGCACGGCTGCGACCTGATCACGGTGCTGGCGGGCCACACCGTACCCGACGCCGAGATGCCCTATGGCCGGGGCTTCCTGACCCCCCTCAGCGACCGGCTCCGCAACGAGGCGGGCGTGCCCACCCTCGTCGGCGGCTACCTGACCACGCAGAACGAGGTCAACACGATCATCGCGGCGGCGCGGGCGGATCTGTGTGTGATGGAGACGCCGGTATGAATAAAGGCTTTGTCCATAAACTCGCTGTGCTATGCAAAGACTACTATGTGATTCGGACCATCAGTGACCTCTTTATTTTCGCAGGTGCTGAAGGTGCTTGGTCTGACCATCCCGCAACAGCGTCAGGAAGTGAGCGTGTTGACCACTTTTATGGCTGGATTGAAGGTATTAAAAAGCACGCTCCAGATCAACTTGAAAAGATACTGACGGGTGTTGCTACTCAAGTTGTAGACGACGACCGTATCCCTGCTGGTGACAGAGTGTTCATCAAACGCTATATCAGCCCTGGTCTTGCAGAGACTCAACCTGATTCTGCTGCACCAGAGAAGCAGCTAATGTTCCCTAAAGACGTTGAGCAACTTCTTGAGCGGTTGATCAAAGGCCTTCCTCGGGCGATGCATCCTCTTAAATACCGACGCAAAGGGTTGCCCTCATTAGAATTCGATAATGAGTATGACGTTCAATCTCTGTTCCATGCTTTGCTACGTCCCTGGATTAATGACATTCGTGTGGAAGAGTATACTCCTAGCTACGCAGGCTCAAGTACGCGGATTGATTTCTTGCTCGCCAAATATCAGGTTGTTGTAGAAATCAAAATTGTTCGGGACGCGAAGCACGGCAAAAGTGTTGGGGATGAGCTGCTCCTAGACATCGCACATTATCGCACCCATCCTGACTGTTCTCAGTTATGGATCGTCATTTTTGATCCCAATGGTTACATCCCTAATAGCGACGGATTAAAGGCAGATCTGGATGATGAGTATGTTAAAAAGACCAAAAGCGTAAGCGTAAAGGTCAAAACCTTCATATTGAGCATATGATCGTCCTACTCAAACACGAGTATGCTATAATGGCCGCCTAACCGTCCTCGTTGCCCTCCATCGCGGCCCGACCTGATGCGCCGTTACCAGATGAAAGGAGCACCCGAATGACTCATTCGATGCCGCCCGCCGACCTACCGGGCGAACGCACGAAGTATGTGCTGGACGAGTCGGCCATGCCGACCGCCTGGTACAATATCCAGGCCGACCTGCCCACCCCGCTCCCGGCGGTGCTGCACCCCGGCACGGGGCAGCCGATTGGCCCGGCGGATCTGGCCCCGCTCTTCCCGATGGAGATCATCAAGCAGGAGGTCAGCCAGGAGCGCTGGATTGACATCCCCGAAGAAGTGCAGGCGATCTACCGGCTGTGGCGGCCCACCCCGCTCTACCGGGCGCACCGGCTGGAGCGGGCGCTCGACACCCCGGCGCGCATCTTCTACAAGTACGAGGGGGTCAGCCCGGTCGGCAGCCACAAGCCGAATACCGCAGTCGCCCAGGCGTATTATGCCAAGGCCGAGGGGGTGAAACGCTTCGCCACCGAGACGGGGGCCGGGCAGTGGGGCAGCGCCTTGGCGATGGCGACCCGCATGTTCGGGCTGGAATGCCAGATCTACATGGTCCGGGTGTCGTATGAGCAGAAGCCCTATCGCCGCTCGATCATGCAGTTGTACGGGGCGCGGGTCATCCCTAGCCCCAGCACTGAGACGAACGCCGGGCGGCAGATCCTGGCGCAAGACCCCAATTCGACCGGCAGCCTGGGCATCGCCATCTCCGAGGCGGTGGAGGACGCCGCCACCCGCGACGACACCAAGTATTCGCTGGGCAGCGTGCTCAACCATGTGCTGATGCACCAGACGGTGATCGGGCAGGAGGCGCAGCGACAGATGGAGATGGCCGACGCCTATCCCGACGTGGTCATCGCCTGCTTCGGCGGCGGCAGCAACTTCGCCGGGCTGACCCTGCCGTTCATCGGGGACAAGATCAGCGGCAAGGCTCCCAACACTCGCATCGTTGCCGTCGAACCGGCGGCCTGCCCCACGCTGACACGCGGCGTCTATGCCTACGACTTTGGCGACGCGGTGGGCATGGCCCCGATGGTCAAGATGCACACGCTGGGGCACAGCTTTGTGCCGCAGTCGATCCA
>JBBSEL010000039.1:0-11433 GCA_038239755.1 Chloroflexia bacterium
CCACACGCTCCGCTCCGAAGACTCCGCGTCGCGGCTAACCGTAAGCGCGTGGCGCGATAACGCTGGACGCGCTCCGCTCGAAGACTCGCGTCGCGGCTAACCAAGATGCGGGATCCAGGCCAGGGCGCGAATCTCGCCAAACTCGCACGCTAACTTGCCCCACGAAGCGCCGGCGTCCGTCGAGCGGTAAACCTGTCCGCTGACGCTGCTGGCGTAAATCAGCGCTGGGTCGGAAGGATGGGTCGCGAAGTTCCAGATCGTGCTGTTGGCTGGGCCGGGCATGTCCGCGACGCGCCAGCTATCACCCGCATCCTCAGAGAGGGCGATGAAGCCGGACCAGCCGGGAGGACCATCGCCGATGCCCAGCAACAGCCGCTCTGGCCTGCCGATCACCTGCCCCAGACCGCGCGTGTAGGAACGCGGCAGCCGCTTGCCGAGATCGAGGCGGCGCCAGTTGTCGCCGTCGTCGTCGCTGACGTTCAGATCGTTATTGGTCGCGGCCAGCAAGCGGCGCGGGCGTCCCGAGGAGGCGGGTACGATGGCGATATTGTGGATGTCTGGGGAACTGAGGCCGTTGGGGGCCTTCTGCCAGGTGTGTCCGCCGTCGCGGCTGCGCCAAACGCTGTCAATCTCGACGCCGGCCCAGGCGCTGAACGGGTCGGTCGGATCGGCCGCCAGCGTCGTCACCCGCGTCCGGAGGATTCGCGGACAGTCCTGCGTGAAGCCGGGCGTCGTCTCCTGCCAGGAGCGGCCGCCATCTCCCGAGCGAAACAGCCGCGAGGGACAGGTGCCGGCGAGGAGGACGTCCGGATTGCCGGGCCAGGAGAGCAGAGACCAGATGGGACAATCATTGAGGGGCGAATCGACGCGCTGCCAGGAGTCGGCCCCATTGTCGCTGCGGATCAGGCCGAGTTCGCTGCCGAGAAAGAGAGTGCGCGGCTCGCCGGGCTGGCTGACAAGAGCGCGGACGGCACATTCGACGAACGTGCCGTCCATGGCACGGCGAAAGGTCTCGCCGCCATCGAGACTGCGAAAGACCCCTTCGCCGATGGTGCCGATCAAGAGGACGTGGCCGGACATGATTACCTCAACGCTCCGGTTCCGCTGTCGATTCACCCGGCCAGTTCGCCGCCAGGAATAGCTCCTGAAGTGCGGAGTTGAGGTTGCACAGGACAAGGTGCCCGCCGAGTTCCCGCAGTCTGCGGTCCACGGCGAACAGCTTGCCGATGGCAACGCTGGTCAGGAAATGCACTGTCTTAAAATCCAGGTACAGTTTGGGCCGGCCGCTCTCCTGGGCCAACTCGAAAAGCTCGTCAGCCAGGATCGAAACCGTTTCCACATCCAGGTCGCGGTGGGCGATGGGAACGACTGTCCCATCCTGAACATCTTGCACTTCCCAGGGGTGGGAAAGGACGTACAGTGACATGGCCGTTATGCCTCCCATTCAGGGTCAACGAAGCCGAACCGCAGTGGAACGACAGGGGCGAGTGATGGGCCTGAGCGAGAAAGTCTGCCGTTTGCGTTGCTGCGTGGTGCCGGCAGTCTGTTGATCTGGTTGCAGGGATCCAGTAAGGCTATCGTACTTGCCCTTCCCCGGGGTCACAAGGAGATTTTCGCGGAAGCCGATCAACGCGGAAGTTGTTCGGCCAGATGGCGTAACAGGACGACGGCTTCCTCCACATCTGCAGTAGTCGTTCGCCAGTTGACGAAACAGAAGCGCAGATACACCTGGCCGCGCAATCGTGTCGAAGACAGAAAGACTCGACCCGTCTTTCGCAATGCCTCGACAAGAGCCAGGTTCCATGCGTCAAGCTGCTCCGGGACCCTGTCCGTAGGGACGTGGCGGAAACAGACGATGCTCAGTTGCCGCGATAACACCTCGAAACAGCCTGCCTCTTCGAGCAACTTCTGGCTCAACTCCGCCAGCAGGCAGCAGCGCTCCACCAGGCGGCGATACCAGCCCAGACCCAGCACCTGTAACGATAGCCAGATCTTCAGCGCCCGAAATCGCCTCGTCAGCGCCAGACCTCGATCGCAAAAGTTGACTTCGTCCTCGGCCGGCTCCACGTCCTGCATGTACTCCGGCCGCATCGAGAAGGCCGCCGACAAACGTGACCCGTCGCGCACCAGCACACAGCCCGCCTCGTAAGTCTGCGCCAGCCATTTGTGCGGATCGAGTGTCAGCGAGTCGGCCCGGCCAATGCCCGCCAGGACAGCCTGTCCTTTCTCCGTCAGCACGGCCGGCCAGCCATACGCCGCATCGACGTGCAGCCACACTCGCTCGCGCTGGCATATGTCGGCCAGGGCGTCGAGTGGATCGACGGCGCCGCGGTTGGTTGCACCGGCGCCGGCGACTGCGGCCCAGGGCTGTCGCCCGGCAGCGCGGTCCGCCGCGATTGCAGCGGCGAGAGCAATGGGTGAGAGACGGAAATCGACGTCAGCGGGAAGCGGACGAACCTGGTCCGGATGCAGGCCCATGATGCGCGCGGCCCGGTCGATCGACCAGTGCCGCTGTTCGCCGACGTACAGGACGGCCCGGCCGCGTTCCTCCCGGGACAGCGTTTCACGGGCGGCGACCAGCGCGGTCAGGGTCAGGGTGAAGAAGCTGAAGCTGACGATCAGGCCGAGGACCACACCCAGGGGTCTCCCCTTGCCGCCGTTGCTCCCCGTCGCCAGCACCAGCGGCACCAGCGGCAGGATACACGGCGACAGGATCGTCACCAGCCCGGCGAGAAACGCGAATGCAATCAGGATCATAACTTCTCCTCTACTGGGGCCACTTGGACGGCGGAGCGATACGGCATGTTACACAGTGTACGGAGCGGGGGGCGAATCCGATCTCTCCAGGCCGGATGCCGAGGAGGATCGGTGAGGAGATAGAGGTAGGGATCACGGCATTACCCGCAACTACGGTTCGTCCCCCACTTCCAGCACATCGTGGATTTCAGGTTGCTGATCGAAATATTGCTGGAGAAACCCGTCACGCGGGAGGCCCGACTGATCGCGCAGGGTATAGATCTCGTCGCGGCTCAGTTCGGGCGAGAACGGCCAGATCAGGTCTGACGACCGGGCGACGCTGCCGCCGACTCCGGCCAGCGCGTCCCGCACCAATTGATGATGAATCCGGGAGAACGGGATAGGCAAGGCATCGGGCGCAAAGTAGCCAATATCCGTGACTTCGGCGGGGTCGGGGGCGAACACGCCGCCGACCGGGCGCGCCGCGAACAGGACCGAGTGCATCCCGCCGCCCCACCACTGGGGCCGGGAATAGACCCCGACCAGCCGGGTCAGTTCGACCGTCAGGCCGGTTTCCTCGCGAGCCTCGCGTATTGCCGCCTGCGCCAGCGATTCCCCGGCCTCGACCTCACCGGCGGGCAAGGCCCAGACCGCGAAATCTTCGCGCCGGATCAGCACAATCTGGCCGTCCGCGATAATCGCAATGGACACGCCCAGGCCGGGACGCGGCACCCTACCCTGCCTCACCGGGCGGGGTCGCCAGCTTCGCCGCCAGTCCGGCCTTCACCACCGGCCACTCACTGTCGGTGATGCTGAACATCACCGTGTCGCGGATGAAGCCGTTGCGGACCATCTGGTATTTGCGCAGCACACCTTCGCGCACCGCGCCCAGCCGGGCGATAGCCGTCTGTGATTGGATGTTGCGGAGGTCGGTCTTGAGTTGCACCCGCGCTGCGCCCAGGTCCTCGAAAGCGTGGCGCAAGAGGAGGTACTTCGCTTCGGTGTTGATCGCGGTGCGCTGCCAAGGCTCGCCCAGCCAGGTCCAGCCGATTTCTAGCCCGTGGTCGGCCCGGCTGATGTTCAAATAGCGGGTGCTGCCCACCACCATGCCGCCGGGGAGGGCAATGGTGGCAAACCCGACCTGCGTGCCCGCCGCTTGCGCCGCCAGGGCGCTCTCGATCAGCGCATCCATCGCCGGGACAGTCACCGGGGGTTCCACCGGCAACCACTGCCAGATGTCGAGATTATGGGCCAATGCCGCTACCAGCCCCGGCGCATGGTCCAGTGTCAGCGGCTCCAACCGCACATGCGTCCCTTCCAATGTCACCGGCTGCGGGTCCATGCTTCGCTCACTCCTGTGGTCAGTGAAACGTGAAACGTGATGCGTGATGCGTAATTCTCAGCACTCAGCACTCAGCACTCATCGCTCATTGCTCATTGCTCGTCCAACGTGCGCTTGACCCGCGCCGGGATGCCCGCGACCAGGGTATCGGGGGGGACATCCTGCGTGACGACCGCCCCGGCAGCCACGATGGCCCCCGCGCCGATCCGCACGCCGGGGAGGATGGTCACGTTCGCGCCGATCCAGGCCCCCGCGCCGACAGTGATCGGGCGGATATCGAATGCTCCGGCGCGGCGGGCCGACGGGCCGATGCGGTGCCCCACGGTCAGGAAGGTCACGCCGGGGCCGATGCTCACTCCGTCGCCAATCGTGATCAGGGCTTCCCCCTCGAAATAGCCGTCACGGTTGATGTAGCACTCATCGCCAATAATGACGCGGCCATAGGCGTAGCGGAAGCCGTCGATCTGGGTGCCCGCGCCTAGTTGCCAGCCGTAACGGGTCAGCACCCAACGCCGCAGCCGCCAACTGAGCCGGTCATTGCCCAGCGCCCGGCTGATCAGGTTGACCAGTTGGGTCCACAAGAGCACGCGGTCGCGGGCCAACCGGGATTGGCCCGGCGGCGTGGGCGTGGGGGCCGGGGGCCGGGGGCGCGGGGCCGGGCCGTCGGCGGGCCGGGGGGTTACCGGGTCGGTCGGGTCGATAGACGGATGCCTCTTAATCGGATCAGCAGTTTTCACCAATACTCCTCACCAGAACACTCCAATCGCTGCGCAGCAGGAGTCATGCCGTGCGCTGTAGATATAACCGCCAAGGGGGGTGTTTTGCGACGAGAAGCGCGAAACGTGAAACGTGAAACGTGACGAGGGATCAGGGATCAGGGATGAGGATCAGAACGACGCAATAAGCAATACACTCTATACTGTACTGTACCATATCACGTTTCACGTTTCACGCTTCACGCTTCACGCATCACGCATCACGCATCACATTGCGCCCGCACTGCGTATATATAGAAGAGGCCGGTGGACGAAGGGCAAGAAGGCATTGTTCTTGCTGCACAGGCAAGGTGGACATGGGTTTAGTAAGGAGCCAGTGCGAATATGCGATCAACGTGGCGATTAGGGCGGATCGGCGGGGTAGCCATCGGGCTGCATTGGAGCTGGTTTTTATTTTTTGTGGTGATCGTGGCCTCGCTGGGCGTCAGCTATCCCCTCACCTTTCCGGGGGTGGGCAGCGGGGTCGCCTGGGTCGCAGCGGCGGTGACGGCGGTGCTGTTCCTCTTTTCGGTGCTGGGGCACGAACTGGCCCACGCCTGGATGGCACTGGCGCGGGGCGTGCCGGTGCGGGGGATCACCCTGTTCATCCTCGGCGGGGCTGCCGAAATTGAGCGTGATGCCGACCGCCCGGTGGACGAAATCTTGATCACCGCCGTCGGCCCGCTGTCGAGCCTGGTCTTCGGGCTGGGGTTCGGGGCGCTGGCGCTGGTCAGTCAAGTCGTCCCGGCGATCTATGCGGTCTGCTCCACCCTGGCGCTGATCAACATCTCCCTGGCGCTGTTCAACCTGATCCCCGGCTTCCCGCTGGACGGCGGGCGCATCCTGCGGGCCATCTTGTGGGGACTCCTGCACGATTTCGTCCGCGCCACTCGCATCGCGGCCCGCACCGGGCAACTGATCGGCTGGGGTATGGTCGCGCTGGGGCTGGCCCAGACGGTGCTGTGGCGGCAGGGGCTAGGGGGGTTGTGGACGGCGGGGATCGGCTGGTATCTGACCAACATGGCCCAGTCCAGCTACCAACAGGTGCTGCTGCAACAGGCGTTGCATGGGGTGCGGGTCAGCCAGATGATGCGCGAACACTTCGCCTGGGTCCACACCGGCACGCGCATCGGGGATGCCTGGAGCCAGTATTTTGCCAAGACACCCCAGCCGGGGCTGCCGGTGTTGCACGACGGGCAACTGGTAGGGATGCTCACCCTCGGCCAGGTGCGCGGGCTGCCGTCGGGCCGCTGGGCCGACACCTCGGTAGATGACGTGATGACTCCGCTGGCGCAACTCGCCACCGTCACCCCCACCGACAGCGCCAACGACTTGCTCCAGGTGATGCAGCGCGGGCAGTTGATGGAGGTGCCGGTGGTCGAAGGTGGGCAGCTGGTCGGCCTGGTTACGCAAGATGACGTGTATCACCTCCTGCGCTCGCAAGGCCGCCAACCCCGCCCCAACGCCGTCGCTACGCCTTGACGAGGGATGAGCGATGAGGGATGAGCGATGAGGAGTTATTCATGGGCAGCCCTCATGCGGGGCCGATCCTCGGCTGTAGGCAGATATAGGTAGGCAGGAGAGTGCAATGTCTATGCATTGGTTGTTCATGCGGCTTCCTGCCGAGCAGTTAGCGACCCTCGCCCCCGCATTAGCCTTACCAGAAGATGCCGACGAAAGCAGCGAGGAAGAGTGGTGGGACACTGCTGCCTTCAACCGGTTGGAAAGCACCCGGCCCCTGCTCGATATTGACCTCGCCTGGCACACGATCCATTTCTTGCTGACCGGGGAATCCTGGGGCGGCATAGGGCCGCTGGCCCGCGCGATCCTGGGGACGGCACCGGGCGGCGCGCTCGATGTGGCGGCGCTGAGCCAGGGCAGCCCGACCTATGCGGACCCGGCAGCGGAAGAGATTTTGCCAGCAGGGATGGTAGACCCGATCGAGGTGGGAGCTATCGCGGCGGCGCTCCGCAACACACCCGATGCCGCCCTGGATGCCCGCTATGATCCCGTCCGGTTCCAGGCGCTTGGCCTCTACCCCTGGTCGGGGGCCGAAGGGGATGGCGAAACCTGGTACGTGCAACGCCGCGACACTGTTTATACCGGCGACACGATACGTGCGTACATCATGGAATGTTACCATGATCTAGTCGCCTTCTATCAAGAGGCCGCCGCCGCAGGCGAAGCCCTGCTCCAGTACCCAATGGGGATGATGTAACCCAATCCGATAGCCCGGAACCGGGCGCGGCGATCATGTTACCTTCATGAAAAAACAATGAGCGACGAATGACCCTCGGCCACTCATCGCTCATCGCTCATTGCTCATCACTCGTTACGCCGCTTTGGGAAAGTCGAACTGGAGTTGGCCGATGGGGGTAGGCGGCGGCGGGGCGGGAGCCTCGAAGGCGGCATAGGCCGCCTCGCGGCGGGGGCCGAAGCCGCGCAACTGGTGGACCTCGCCACGCCGGGCCGCCGCCGCCAGGGCCGCCGCCGAGTTGACCCCCAACTCGTTGTACAACCGGAAGGCCAGCTTGGGGCCGACCCCCGGCATCTGCATCAGGCGCACCACCCCATAGGGTAGGTCGCCCAGCAGATCCTCGTAGAAGCTTAGGCTGCCGGTGGTGAATAGCTCGTTGAGCTTGCGCGTGAGCCGTTCGCCAAAGCCCAGCGCCCGCAACGCCTCCGGGTTTTGCGCCGTTTGCGGGGCCAGGTCGCCCAGCCGCAGCATCATCTGCGCGGCATAGCGATAGCGGGCGATGCGGTGGGGGTTGGATTTGTATAACTCCAGCACCGTCGCGCAGTTAAACAGGATTTCAGCAGCTTTTTCCGCAGTCATCGGATTTCCTCGATTTCTCTGATACATCTCTATTCATCTCTGCAAAATCTAAACACGATCTTGTTCTGTGAGAGGGGCAACAACGGTGTGCTGGCAGCTCTTTTTAGAACTTTTGTTCTACTAATTATACCCGTTTTCGGGTGATTTGTCAAATCAAGGGGGATATGTCGCGGGGCGGCAGGTGGTCCCTCTTACATCTATTTTATCTCCCAGGTGGTACAATAAGCGGAAGAAACACCCATCCGGCAAAGTGAGGCAAGCACACACGATGGACTTTGGCATTACCATGTTCCCCACCGATGAGACCATCGGCATCATCGAACTGGGGAAAGCGGTGGAAGAGCGCGGGTTCGAGTCGTTGTTCATCCCCGAACACACCCACATCCCCGCCAGCCGCCGCACGCCCTGGCCCGGCGGCGCAGCCCTGCCCCGCGAATACACCCGCACCCTGGACCCGTTCGTGGCCCTCAGCGCGGTGGCAGCCAGCACCACCCGGCTCCGCGTCGGCACAGGGGTCTGCCTGGTCATCCAGCACGACCCGATTGTGCTGGCGAAGGCGGTCGCCACGCTCGATTACCTGTCAGGCGGGCGCTTCCTGTTTGGGGTGGGCGGCGGCTGGAACGTGGAAGAGATGGAGAACCACGGCACCGCCCCGGCCCGCCGCTGGGGATTGCTGCGCGAACGGGTCGAGGCGATGCAGGCGATCTGGACGCAGGACGAGGCAAGCTATGCGGGCGATCAGGTCCAGTTCGACGCGATCTGGAGCTGGCCCAAGCCGGTGCAACGGCCCTACCCGCCTGTCCTGGTGGGCGGCGACGGCGCGGGCACCCTCCCCCGCGTGGTGGCCTACGGCGACGCCTGGATGCCGATCATCCCCGGCAACGCCCTGGGGCACCTGGCCGAGCGGGCCACCGAGCTACAACGGCTGGCCGCCGAAGCCGGACGCCCGCCCATCCCCATCTCGATTATCACCTACGGTGCCCACCCGACCCCGGAGTTGGCCGACACCCTGGCCGCGACGGGAGTGACCCGCTGCGTCTTCAGCCTCCCCGCCGCCGGGGCCGACGCGATCCTCCCCCGCCTCGACCGGCTGGCCGAGGGAATCGCCCGCTTAAGCTGAGCGGGCGGGGGCTTTCCCTTCCCAAAGGGGGGGCTTTCTGGTATAATCTTAATCAGAAACGTCCCCCATGATGGGCGACGTGTGCGATCAAAGGAGACCTTTAGAGCTGTGAATATCACCCGCGAGGACCTGCCCGACCGCCAGGTGGCGCTGACCATTGAACTTGGCTCCGAAGAGATGGAGCCAGCGTTGCAAAAGGCCTACCGCCAGTTGGTAGGGCGCGTCAACATCCCTGGCTTCCGGCCCGGCAAAGCCCCTCGTCCGATTTTTGAACGGTTTATAGGCCGGGAAGCCCTGATCGAGCAGGCCGTCGAAGGCATGATCGGGACCACGCTGCACCAGGCAATTGATGAGCAAGGCATCGAACACACCGACATTTCGGACGTGCGCATCGAGAGCACCAGCCCGGTGACCGTGCGCGTGGTGATCGATCAGCCCGCCAAGGTGGAGCTTCCCGACTACAGCGATATCCGCGTCGAGCGCGAGCCGGTTGAATTGGACGAGAGCAAGGTGGACGAGGTGCTCACCGAGCTACGCAAGCGCGACGGCACCTGGGCCACCCCCCCCGAACCCCGCCCCGCCCAGTTGGGCGACCGCGTGGTCATTGACCTGGAAACCTATACCATTGACGGCCCCGTCACCAACATGACCGGCGAGAGCCTCTCTATCGAACTGGCCGCCACCAGCGCCCCCACCTGGCCGAACGAGATTGACCAGAACATCGTCGGCATGATGCCGGAGGAAGAAAAAGACTTCGCCATCACCTTCCCCACCGAGTATCCCGACGAATCCTTGCGCGACAAAGACGCGACGGTCCATGTGAAGCTCCAATCGCTGGAAGAGCAAACCCTGCCCGACCTGGACGAAGCGTTCGCCCAGAAGGTAGCCCAACTGGAGTCGGTGGACGAACTGCGGACGCGCATCCACGAAAACCTGTTGAACGATGCCACCGCCGCCGTCGAGTCGAAGCAGGTGGACGAGGTGATCCGCCAACTGGTCGAACGTGCCACGGTGGAAGTGCCCCGCGCCCTGATCGACCGCGAGGTGGACAGCCAATTCGAGCGCCTGAGCGAACGGATGCGCCAGAGCCATATCGACCCGCGCCGCTATTTCAGCCTGACCGGCACCAGCGAAGCCGACTGGCGCGCCCAGCAGCGCGAACCGGCCCGCGCCCGCGTCGGCCAGACCCTGGTGCTGGGCGAGTTCGCCCAGCGTGAGGGCGTGGACGTGAAGGACGCCGACGTCGAGGAGGCGATCAACGAACGCATGGCACCCTACGTCGGCACGCCCAGCGAGGACCGCATCCGCGAGATCTTCGACACGCCGGAGCAGCGCCAGCAGCTAGAGAATGTCGTGTTCGAGCGCCGCCTGGTCGAGCGCCTGGTCGCCCTGGCCGAAGGTCGCGCCAACGAACCGGCAGCCGAAGCCGCCCCGACCGACGCGGCGGACAGCGAGGCAGATGCCACGGCGGATACCGACCCGACCACCGAGTCGGACACCACGGCACCCGCCGCCGCTGCCGAGTCCAGCCCGGCGACAGACGACAACGCAGACGGCGCGGCCAGCGACACGGCAGCGGACAACGCCGCCGTGTTGGCGAGCCACAGCCCCGAAATCACCGGCGCGGTGCCTGCCACCGAGCAAGAACCGGGGCCGCTGGAAACCGCCGGAGGTGCCGCCGAAGTCCTCGGCGCAGGCAATACAGAGGAAGTCGAAGCGAATGCGTGAAGCGTGAAACGTGAAAACGTATCATAAAGTAGTGTGATTATAAGCCATACGCTCCAGCCATCGCACAACACTTATCACGTTTCACGTACCACGTACCACGTACAACCGTATGGCCCGCTTGCGGTTCGGGTCGCCCAATCGGTAACAAGTCGGAGCCGCTGCTAGTATAAAGGAGAACCCGGTTATGGACCTGGTGAGACCAAGCAATTTTGTGGTGCCCTATGTGGTCGAAAGCTCCAGCCGCGGCGAGCGCGTCTATGACATCTACTCGCGGCTGCTGCGTGATCGCATCATCTTCATCGGCACCGGAATTGACGACAATGTCGCCAATATCGTCGTCGCCCAGTTGCTCTTCCTCGATCACGAAGATCAGGATCGCGACATTCAGTTGTACATCCAAAGCCCTGGCGGCCACATCACCGCCGGGCTGGCGATCTACGACACCATGCAGTTCATCCGCGCCGACGTGTCCACCATCTGCATCGGCATGGCCGCCAGCATGGGCACCGTCCTGCTGACTGCGGGCGCGAAGGGCAAGCGCTTCTCGCTGCCCAACTCGACCATCCACATGCACCCGGCCCTGGGTGGCTTCTCCGGCTCCGGCCCGGATGTAGAAATCCAGGCCCGCGAAATGCTGCGCTTGCAGAGCAAGATCCGCCAGATCGTGGCCGACCACAGCGGGCAGACGCTCGAACGGGTCAGCCACGACTTCGACCGCGACCGCTTCATGGAGCCGCAAGAGGCCGTGGAATACGGGCTGATTGATGAAGTGATCAACACCAGCCGTTCCCTGCCCCCGGATGCCCAGGCCGCGATCGAGCACGCCAGTGCCGCCGCTGCCCGCAACGGGCACGAGTAATACCGCGACCTTGCGGTGCCCGGCGCCCGGCGAAACCCCCGGCGCCCGGCCCCCCCG